>NZ_LKBR01000014.1:126623-145742 GCF_002723595.1 Pseudomonas sp. ICMP 460 | reverse complement strand
ATATTTATCTGACACACCGTAATCGCGAGCAAGCCCGCTCCCACAGGTTGATCCCGTTTGGTTTGGGGTTCTTCCTCAGCGCACGGCACTCACGCCGTCCAGTGTCGAAAATGAGGTGTCTTTCGCCGTCAGCAAAAAATCACGCATATACGGCGCGTCCAGCATGTCGGCACGAATTCCCGCGTACAGCGTCGCAAACAAGCCTTTTTCGCCCAAACGCTTGGCCTTCACATACCCACGCGAGCTGTATTCATGCAGCGCCCAATGCGGCATACCGCACACGCCACGCCCGCTGGCCACCAGTTGCATCATCATCACCGTCAGTTCCGAGGTGCGCACCTGCGCCGGTTCAACGTCGGCGGGCTCCAGAAAACGCGTGAAAATATCCAGGCGGTCGCGCTCCACCGGGTAAGTGATCAAGGTTTCGGCAAGCAAGTCTTCGGGCACGATATACGACTTGTTCGCCAACGCATGCTGGTTGGCCACCGCCAACATGGCCTCGTAGGTGAACAGCGGCACATAGGTAATACCGGGCAGTTCCTGCGGGTCGGACGTCACCACCAAGTCCAGATCGCCACGCGCCAATGCCGGCAATGGCGCGAAGGCGAAACCGGACGCCAGGTCCAGTTCGACCTCGGGCCAGGCATCGCGAAACTGGTCGATGGTCGGCATCAGCCACTGAAAGCAGCTATGGCATTCGATGGCCATGTGTAAACGCCCGGCGGTGCCGCCCGCCAAGCGCGCGATGTCACGCTCGGCGCCGCGCAGCAGCGGCAAGGTGGCGTCGGCCAGTTGCAGCAGGCGCAGGCCGGCGCTGGTGAAGCGCAGCGGCTTGGTTTTACGCACGAACAACTGCATGCCCAAGCGTTCTTCCAACTCCTTGAACTGGTGGGACAGCGCCGATTGGGTCAGGTGCAGGCGTTCGGCGGCTTCCACCAGGCTGTCGGCTTCGCGCAGCGCGTGCAGGGTCTTGAGGTGGCGTATTTCGAGCACGGGCTCTCCATGAAAGCAATTTGTGACAAGTTCGGATGGCGTGAGTTTGTCTCATGTTGCCAACACTGTCGATCATGACCGCTGGGCGCGCTTCATCAAACTGTCACACAACTGTGGCAGCGCGCTTGAACAAACTTCATCAGACTCGCGCTCTACTGGGGTTCTGCGTTTCGGTGTTTTCCATGCGTGTGTTGCTTTTACTGGCCGCTTTATTGTTCGGCCTGCCGTCTTTTGCGGCGTCTCGATGTGATGTCAATGTCCCGACTCAAACCGTCGACCTGGATAAGGTGAGCATCGCCTACCAGAGCATCGGCCGTGCGTCCGACCCTGCCTTGCTGCTGGTAATGGGCCTGGGCGGCCAGTTGATCCACTGGCCGGATGAAGTGGTGGTTGCCCTCTGTGAACAAGGCTTTCGGGTGATCCGCTACGACAACCGTGACGTCGGCTTGTCGACCTGGCGCCAAGTGCCTGCGAACGCCAACCTGACCTTTGAAGTGCTGCGCTACAAGCTCGGCCTGCCGGTGTCGGCGCCGTATACGCTGACCGACATGGCGGATGATGCGCTGGGCTTGATGGATGCCTTGCAGGTTCGGCAATTCCACGTGTTGGGCGCGAGCATGGGCGGCATGATCGCCCAGCACATGGCCGCCATGGCGCCGCAGCGGGTCGAGAGCTTGACGCTGATCATGACCAGCTCCGGCGCCGAAGGTCTGCCGGCGCCGAAAGCCGCGCTGCTGCAACTGTTGGCGCGGCGCGGCGCGCCGAACCGTGAGGTGGCGCTGGAACAACAAGCCGACCTGCTGGCAGCCTTGGGCAGCCCGAACGTGAAAGATGATCGCCAGGCGTTGCTGCATCAGGCGGCACTGTCCTACGACCGCGCGTTCAACCCGGAAGGGGTGAAGCGCCAGATCATGGCGATTCTCGCCGAGCCCAGCCGCGTACCGTTGCTTAACCAACTGCGCGTGCCAACCCTGGTGGTGCACGGCACCGCCGACCCGCTGTTGCCGGTGATGCACGGCGTGCACCTGGCCGCGCATATTCAGGGCAGCCAATTAAAGCTGATTCCCGGCCTGGCCCATCGTTTCCAGGAAGCGTTCAAGGCGCCGTTGCTGGCGGCCGTGTTGCCGTACCTGAAAGCCCATCGCGAAGATGCCGCGCACTGGGCGCAGATTGACTTGGGTGAGCCTTCGAACGTGCTGTGAAGTTGGTGTATGGTGCAACCTTTGTGGCGTGGCTCTGACAGCAAGAACGCCACCAGAAATGCCAGCGAGGTTGCCCACCATGAGTACTGCCCTGAAAATCGATTTTGTCAGCGACGTGTCCTGCCCTTGGTGCATCATCGGCCTGCGTGGCCTGACCGAAGCGCTCGACCAGCTCGGCAGCGAAGTGCAGGCCGAGATTCATTTTCAACCGTTCGAACTGAACCCGAACATGCCTGCCGAAGGGCAGAATATCGTCGAGCACATCACTGAAAAATACGGCTCCAGCGCCGAAGAATCGCAGGCTAACCGTGCGCGTATCCGTGACATGGGCGCCGAGCTGGGCTTTGCTTTTCGCACCGACGGCCAGAGCCGCATCTACAACACCTTCGATGCTCATCGCCTGTTGTATTGGGCCGGCCTTGAGGGCTTGCAGTACAACCTCAAGGAAGCGCTGTTCAAGGCGTATTTCAGCGATGGTCAGGACCCGTCCGACGCTGCGACGCTGGTAAGCATTGCACAAAGCGTTGGCTTGGACGGCACGCGCGCGGCCGAGATTCTGGCGGGCGATGACTATGCCGCTCAGGTGCGCGAAGAGGAGCAACTGTGGGTTTCGCGTGGTGTGACGTCGGTGCCGACCATCGTGTTTAACGGCCAGTACGCGGTCAGTGGTGGTCAGCCGGTCGACGCGTTTGTCGGCGCGATTCGCCAGATCATCCGCGAAGCCAAGGGCTGAGCCTGCCCCGATCGTTCCTTGCAAGGTGACGCGCAGCGTCACCGGATGCATTCCCACGCAGAGCGTGGGAACGAGCAGCATCCGGTCAGTCAAATTTGTAGCTGATCGCGGTCTGCACCTGGCCCTGGTTCACCTCGCCGACCTGTTTGACGAGGCTGCTGTTGGCCGCCGAACCGACCAGGTGCGTCCAACTGGCGCTGGTCAACAGCGACCAGTGGTTGGCCAGCGGGAACTCGAAACTCTGCGTCAACGTGAGGTTCTGGAACCCCGCGCTGGCGTTGTATGCGCGAATACCTGAGGCCGCAGATTCCTTGTCGTCCACCCCGAAAAAGGTCTGCGTCTGGCGCGCGTCGGCAAAGTGCGCGAGCAGGCCGGTGCTGCCGATAATGCCGCCACCCAGCGGGTAGCCCAACTCGCCGCCGAGTTTACCCAGCACGCCACTTTGATCACGCCCGCCGCCCACGGCTTGGCCGACTTGCGCGTACACGCGCCAGAAGTCGGCGGGGGCGTACTGAATAAAACCGCCCATTTCGGCCATGTCCGACACGTCGCGCAAACCGCGCAGCGAGCCATTCGCCGTGCGGCCCGGCAGGTAATTGATATAAGGCCCGGCGCTGATGCCGTGGGTAGTGAGTGCGCTCCAGGTCAGGCCGTCGTCAGTGCCGAGGCTGACATTGCCCCAGTCCAGATCGAAGTAGGGAATCGGCTGTGTTTCGTAGCGGCTGCCGGTGGGGTCGTGCGGTTGATAACTGAAGCCCGCGCCGACTTCACCCGTAATGCCGTCAGCCAATACCGTGCAGGGAAAGCCCCAAACCCCCAGTAAGACGGTGAATACAGCCGAAGTGAGCTTGAACATGGCGCGGTTTCCTTATCTGAACAAGCGCGCATTCACGCGCGAACACCGCCCCTCGCGCAAGCACTCATCTTGTTTGTAGCAAGCTACAAAAATTGTAGCTCCGCCGACATAAATCACCTCGAGAATCCGCAAAAACCCCAGCCCCGCTGGGCTTTCGCCAGTTGGCACAATGCCTGCTATATCCCTTCTGCAAGCGCACAGAGCGCGTTTTTCTACAAGCCCTCCAACTCAAGGAAAGGCAATGATCCAGTGGCATATCGTGTGTGATTTCGACGGGACCATCACCCCCACCGATGTCATCGACAACGTCCTCCAACGCTTCGCCAGCCCCGAGTGGGAAACCATCGAACAGGAATGGCTGGACGGGCATATCGGTTCACGCGAATGCCTGAGCCGCCAACTGGCGCTGATCAAGGCCACCCCGGCTGAACTGCTGGCGTACTTTGACAGCGTCGAGATCGACCCGGACTTTCCGGATTTTGTCGACCACGTCATGGGCCTGGGCGCGACCCTCGAGGTGGTCAGCGACGGCATCGAGCAAGGCATCGCGCGAATCTTGTCGCGCAACTACGTGACCTTGCTGCCGATCCTCGCCAACCGCCTGCGCCAGGTCGACCAGAACAGCTGGCGCATCGACTTCCCGTATGCCAGCGATGCCTGCCGCGCCGCTTCCGGCAACTGCAAGTGCAAATCCACCCCGCGCAACAAGCGCGTGCTGGTGATCGGCGACGGCAAGTCCGACATGTGCGTGGCCTCCACCGCCGACTTCGTCTTCGCCAAAGGCAGCCTCGCCACTTATTGCCAAGCCAACAACATTCCCCACGCGCGCTTCGACACCTTCGCCGAAGTGCCCGCGCTGTTGGCCCGACTGCCTCAGGGCATCGCCGCCAACGCAAACACCTTTACTGCTGCTGACAACCAGGAAATCTTCCACCATGTCTGATATCCGTATCGCCACCGCCGAAGACCAGATTCTTCTGGATAAAGAAGCCAAGTACTGCTCGTACGGCGACACCGTTCACTACATCGAGCCACCGCGTATTTTCAGCCGTTGTGAAGGTTCCTACGTGTGGGACACCGAAGACCAGGCCTACCTCGACCTGCAAATGTGGTACTCGGCGGTTAACTTCGGTTATGCCAACCCGCGCCTGAACAACGCACTGAAACAGCAGATCGACACGCTGCCGCAAATTGCCAGCCAGTACCTGCACAAAGGCAAGATCGAGCTGTCGGAAATGATCGCGGTCGACGCCAAGAAAAAATTCGGCCTCGACGGGCGTGTACACTTCAACGTCGGCGGGTCGCAGTCGATCGAAGACTCGCTCAAGGTTGTGCGCAACGCCACCAACGGCAAGAGCCTGATGTTCGCCTTCGAAGGCGGCTACCACGGCCGCACGCTCGGCGCCTCGTCGATCACGTCGAGCTACCGCTACCGTCGCCGCTACGGCCACTTTGGCGAGCGCGCGCAATTCATTCCGTTCCCGTACCACTTCCGCGGCCCTAAAGGCATGACCAAAGAAGAATACGGCAGCCACTGCGTGCAGCAATTCGCGCGCCTGTTCGAGACTGAATACAACGGCGTTTGGGACCCGAAAGTCGGCACCAGCGAATACGCAGCGTTCTACGTTGAGCCGATTCAGGGCACCGGCGGCTACGTGATTCCGCCGCTGAACTTCTACCGTGAGCTCAAGCAGGTGCTCGACCAGCACGGCATTTTGATGGTCTCCGATGAAATCCAGATGGGTTTCTACCGCACCGGCAAGCTGTGGTCCATCGAGCACTTCGACGTGCAGCCGGACATCATCGTTTTCGGCAAGGCGCTGACCAACGGCCTGAACCCATTGGGTGGCATCTGGGCGCGTGAAGAGTTGATCAACCCGAAGATCTTCCCGCCAGGCTCGACGCACTCCACCTTCGCCTCCAACCCATTGGGTACGGCGGTGGGCCTGGAAATGTTCAAGATGACCAGCGAAGTCGACTACGGCGCAATGGTCATGGCCAAGGGCAAATTTTTCCTTGAAGGCCTGCAAGACCTGCAGAAGCGCTTCCCGATCATCGGCGACGTCGACGGCCTGGGCCTGGCCCTGCGCTGCGAAATCTGCGGGCCGGACGGCTTCACCCCGGACAAGGCCACCCTGGACTACATGGTCGAGGAAGGCATGAAGGGCGACATGGTGGTAGACGGGCGCAAACTCGGGCTCATTCTCGACGTGGGTGGCTACTACAAGAACGTGATCACCCTGGCGCCGTCGCTGGAAATCAGCTACCCGGAAATCGAACTGGGCCTGAAGCTGCTTGAGCAGTTGCTGGTGCGAGCGACTAAACGGTGAAGGCCGCCAACGACGTCGAAATCGACCTGGGTGAAGGTGATGCCGGCTTCGTTCTCGGTGACGGTCCGGTCGGGGTTGTGTTGATTCACGGCCTCACCGGCACGCCGACGGAATTGCGGCAGGTCGCCAAGGGCTTGGCCAAGGCGGGTAACTGCACGGTGTATGTGCCGACCCTGGCCGGGCACTGCGGCGACAACAGTGACTTGCAGGCCACCGGTTGGCTGGACTGGTACGCAGGCGTGCGCAAGACCTTCGTGCAGGTCAAGCAACGCCACGCGCAAGTGTTCGTCGGTGGCTTGTCGATGGGCGCGGTGATGTCGATGTACCTGGCCTCGGAGCATCCGGGCCAGGTCGCAGGCTTGCTGATGTATTCCACCACGCTTAAGTACGACGGCTGGAGCATCAACAAGATGGCGTTCATCACGCCCTTGCTGATCCGCATTCCCTTTGGCGTAAAGCTGTTTCGCTTTACCGAGAAACCGCCCTACGGCATCAAGAACGAGCGCCTGCGCGCGATCGTCGAGCGGCAAATGAAAGAAGGCGAGAGCAGCGCAGCGGGCTTGTTGACGATGGAAGGCGTAACGGTGCGCGAGCTGCACTGGATGAACGCCGAGGTCAAGAAGCGCATGCCTTCAATCAAGGTGCCGGCGTTGGTGTTGCACTCCATCGAGGACGACATCACCAGCCGCTGGAACGCCGATTACGTGGAGCGCCACCTTGGCGGGCCGGTGACCAAAATCCTGTTGGACAACTGCTACCACATGATCACGGTCGACCTGCAATACCGCCGGGTCATCGAGTTGAGCGCCGAGTTTATCGAACAGCATGCCGCTGTTATCCAGGTTGCAGAAGATTATCGACAGCGGGCATTAGCCTAAGGACGCTACGTGATCACCGCCCAAGCCTTCTCGACTATCCGGGCCATTCAGCGCAGTGCCTGGAACGACTGTTTTCCCGGAGCCCTGGAGGATTGGGATTTTTACCTGGCCGTGGAAAACGCGGCCTTCGATGATTTCAAATGGCGTTACCTGGCGGTTTACGAAGCCGGCACGCTGGTGGCGGTTGCGCCGGCGTTTATCACCCACTATCGCCTCGACACTACGATGTCGGGTGCCGGCAAGCGCTTTACCGAGCGCCTGGAGCGACTGTGGCCGGGTGTTTTACGCTTGCAGTTGTATGCCATCGGCTCGCCCGTCGCCGAGCGTTGCGACGCCGGCGTGGCCAGTGGCGTGCCCGAGGCGCGACGCGCGTTGATGATCAAGCGTTTGCTCAAGGCGGCGCGCCAGGACGCCAGCGAACTGGCCATCGGCCTGGTGGCGGTCAAGGACGTGCCGACGCAAGATTGGCAGTGGGCGGCCATCTGCCGCGCGGCCGGGTTTCAGCGCATGCCGAGCTTGCCCAGCGGTTCGCTCGCGTTACCCTTTGGCTCGGTCGACGCCTACCTGGGTTCGCTGTGCAAGGCGGCCCGCAAGGAACTGCGCCGCAAAATGCGTGCGCCAGGCCCGCGGGTAGAGTGGCGGCGCAACATTGATGACGTGCTGCCTGAGGTGATGCGTCTTTACGCTGCCACCCTGAGCCGCTCGGACGTGCAGTTCGAACGCCTGCCGGCCGCTTACTTCACCGGCATCCTTGAAGGGCTTGAAGCGCGTGCCGTGTGTGCGCTGTATTGGGCCGACGAGCGCCTGGTGGCGTTCAACCTGATCCTGCTGGACCAGCACCGCCTGGTCGACAAGGTGTTTGCGCATGACAGTGAGTTCAGCCGCGAGTACAACCTGTACTTTCGCAGTTGGCTGACCAATGTAGGCTACTGTATTGCGCACACTATTCCCGTGTACGAGTGCGGTCAGGCCGGTTACGCCAGTAAACTGCGCCTGGGCTGCGAGTTTAGCGGCAACAGCATGTTCTTTCGCCACCGCAATTGGCTGGTGAACGGCGTGCTCAAGCTGGTGAAAATGTACCTCCGACCGGATCGTTCCGACCCTGCCATGGCTGCTGCGATAAGCGAAACCTGATGATCAACAAGCCCCGTCCAAAAGCCCGCCCTTTTGCCATTTCGCGCTGGAGCGTCCAGCGCAAGCTGGTGTTGGCGTTCTGGCTGGTCAGTGTGATTCCGACCATGATTGCGGCCGAGTTGGCGGCGACCACGCTGTCGCAGATTTTCGACAGCAACGTGCGTATCTGGCTGCAAGAGTCGACCAAAATCGTCAAGGACGAGATCGGCGATATCCTTCATGACAACGCGCGCATGGCCAAATTGTTCCTGCGTTACACCAGCCCGCCCTCAACCAAGCAAGCCGCCAGGCACGACCGGCTTACGGCTGACATCGCCGATGCGACCGACATTGATGTGGTCGCGCTGATTCGCGCCAGTGACCACAAGGTGGTGTTCAGCACGGCGCCCGACGATATTGTCAAACAGATCAGCGTGACCAGTCATGCGGTGTTGCAGACGGTCGACGTGGCCGGGGTGACCACGGGCCTGGTGGTCTCGACGTTCGAAACCACCCAAGAGGGCGTCGATTACCTGCTGTTGGTCGCCACGTATCTGGACAGCAGTTTCCTCACCAGCGTGGCCGATGTGCACTCCCTCGACCTGCGCTTATACCTGGCCAACCCGGCAGGCTTTAACGAAATATTCTCGACCCAGCGCTTTGAAAACCACCCGGCGCGTATCCCCAAGGATGTTGAGACGGCCATGCGCAGCACCAAGCAGCCGAGTGAGCAGTTCACCAGCAATTACAGCGGTTTGTACTGGCCGATCTTCAATGACGCAGGCGAGCTGCAAGGGGTGATTTTCAGCGGCTTGCTGCGCCATACCAGTCTCGTGGGGCTGGTCAACCAGAGCAACCTGTTCGTGCTGATTTTTTTGCTCAGCTCGGCGTTGTCGCTGGGCGCCGGTGTGCTGGTATCGCGGCGCCTGACCAAGCCGCTGCGCGACTTGTCGCAAGGCGTGGACGCGGTGATCTCGGGCAATTATGAGCACCGCGTGTTGGTCAGTGGCGGCGATGAACTGGCGCAACTGAGCAGCACCTTCAACCACATGACCGAGCGTCTGGGCGAGTTGCACCACCTCGAAGCCCAGTTACGCCGCCGCGATCGCCTGCACGCCCTGGGCGAAGTCGCGATGGGCCTGGCCCACGAAATTCGCAACCCGCTGGGCATTATCAAAACCGCGACCCAACTGTTGCACCGTCGCGCCGACCTGGCAGAAACCGACAAGCGCCACTTGGAATACGTGATCAGCGAAGTCAGCCGCATCAACGACCTGATCACCGAGTTTCTTGACTTCGCCAAACCCAATTCGCCGCTGCGCGTGTTGCAGCCAGCGCGCCCGCTGGTAGAAGAAATTCTCGGCTTCTGCCGCCCGGAGCTGGCCACCCATAACATCGATGCGCACATTGACGACCAGGCGCCCGGTGCGACGATCTATGCGGATGCCAAGCAGTTGAAGCAAGCGTGTCTGAACCTGATTCTCAACGCCATCGACGCGATGCCCGACGGCGGGCGCCTGACCCTGGGCATTCGCAGCGTGGGCAGCAACACGCTGATCAGCATCGCCGACACCGGCCAGGGCATTCCGGCGGATATGCTGGAGCGTATCTTTACACCCTTTGTCACCACCAAGGCCTTGGGCACAGGCTTGGGCCTGGCTAAAGTCTATTCGATCATGGAAAGTCACGACGGCAGCATCGAATGCGCCAGTGAGAAAGATGCCGGCGCCACCTTCAGCCTGTACATTCCGGCGCAAGGTGAAGACGACGGCGACGATGAGGAAGGTCATGACGCATAACGTATTGGTAGTCGACGACGAGCCCAAACTCTGTGACTTGCTGTCGTCAGCCCTGAGCCAGAACGGCATTCAGGTGTTCACCGCGAGCAACGGCCTGCACGCGCTCAAGGTGTTGGAGCAGGAAGACATCGACCTGGTGATCAGCGACTGGCGCATGCCCGGCATGGACGGCCCGGCGCTATTGGCCGAGATCAAAGCGCGCTTTCCGCAGGTGCCGGTGATCGTGATGACCGCCTATAGCACGGTGAAAAACGCCGTGCAGTCGATGCGCAATGGCGCCTATGACTACATCGCCAAGCCTTTCGACATCGACGAGCTGGACATCACCGTGGCCAAGGCCCTGCAATTTCGCGACATCCTGCGCGACAACGTGCGCCTGCGTGCCGAGCTTGACCAGCATGCGCAATTCGACAGCCTGGTGGGCGACAGCCCGGCGTTCCGTCGGGTGCTGCAGGCCATCGACTCGGTACGCGACAGCAACGCGACCATCTTGCTGACCGGCGAAAGCGGCACGGGCAAGGAAATGGTCGCCCGCGCTATTCACAAACACGGTAACCGTGCCGACCAGCCGTTTGTGGCGGTCAACTGCGCGGCGATCCCGGAAGGCTTGCTGGAAAGCGAGATGTTCGGCCATCGCAAGGGCGCCTTTACCGGCGCCGTGGCAGACCGGGTAGGGCGCTTTATGCAGGCCGACAAAGGCACGTTGTTTCTGGATGAAGTGGGCGATATGCCGCTGGCGTTGCAGGCCAAAATTTTGCGCGCGTTGCAGGAGCGGGTGATTGAGCCGGTGGGCGACCCGCGCGAACGCAAAGTGGATGTGCGGGTGATTGCGGCCACGCATAAAAACCTGCTGGACGCGGTGGCCAACAAAGAGTTTCGCGAAGATTTGTATTACCGCCTGAATGTGTTTCCGATTGAACTGCCGGCCCTGCGCGAGCGCGCGGAGGATATCGCGCCGCTGGCTCGCCACTTTGCCCAGACGCTGAGTGCCACTGCGGGTAAACGTATTACCGGGTTTAGCCCCGAGGCGTTGCAGGCGATGGCAGCTTACGGCTGGCCGGGGAATATTCGCGAACTGCAAAACTGTGTGGAGCGCGCGACGATTGTGGCGGCAAAGCCGGTGATTGAAGACATCGATTTGCCGGCCTATTTGTTTGCTTCCAGGCCTGCCGAGGGTGGCGCTGCGGCGCTGCTGGGTGACAACCCGAGTGTGCCGGCGGACCTGGATGCAGCGTTGGCGGAGGTTGAGAAAAGCTACATTCTGGCCGCGTTGAACGAGAGCAACGGCGTGCAGGCTGCGGCGGCGTCGAAGATCGGTATTTCCGAGCGCAGCTTTTGGTATCGGCTGAAGAAGCTGGGCATTCAGGTAGAAAAAATCATCCGCTGATCGTGCCCACTAGTTGCCTGGCCCACCGCTATCGGGAGCAAGCCCCCTCCCACATTTGGAGTGGGGTGGGTCAGCTGTGCAGGCGCACCCACACACTCACCAGCAGCGTAGCCGCCATCAACCAGGCCACGGCGGCAACCGCCAGCGACGCTTCAAGGCGCATCCGGTCGACCATCACGTACAGCGTGGCCAAATACACAAAATACGGAATGATCGACCACATCCCGAATACGATAGTGGTCTTCAAATCCTCTATCGAGCGGCCCTTGCCGACGATGTAGTGCGCAATCAACGCAAAGGTCGGAAACAGCGGCACCAGCCCCGCGATGTAATAGTTTTTGGTCTTGGCCAGCGCCGCCAGCACCAATACCACTGCCGCACCGATGGCGGCCTTCAAGAACAGATCCATCAGTGGCTCAATCCATATTTCTTGACCTTGTCGAACAGGGTGGTCTTGGCCATCCCCAATTCCTGGCTGGCCTGGGTCAGGTTGCCGCCGCTGCGTTGCAGCGCGTCGTTGAGCAGGTTGCGCTCGAAGGCTTCGACCGCCTCGGTGAAGGCCAGGCCATGGTTGCTGCCGCCGTTGCCGGTTTTTTTGAACACCGGCAAGCCCAAGGCAAAACGTTCGGCGACGTTGCGCAATTCACGCACGTTGCCGGGCCAGTCGTGGCTCATCAGCATCGACACCGTTTGGTGGTCCAGCTCGGGCACGCTGCGGTCGAAACGCAAGGACGACTGCTGCAGGAAGTGTTTGAACAACTGCAGGATGTCTTCACGGCGTTCGCGCAGCGGCGGCAATTCCAGGGTCACCACGTTGAGGCGGTAATACAGGTCGCTGCGAAACTGGCTGGCGCGGCTCAGTTCATCGAGGTCGGATTTGGTGGCAGCGATCACTCGGCAATCCACCGAAACGCTCTGGTTCGAACCCAGGCGTTCGAGGGTGCGTTCCTGCAACACCCGCAGCAATTTTATCTGCAGATTGATCGGCATGCTTTCCACTTCATCGAGAAACAGCGTGCCTTCGTGGGCGTGCTCGATTTTGCCGATGCGACGTTTGCCGGCGCCGGTAAAGGCATTGGCTTCGTGGCCGAAAATCTCGCTTTCAAACAGGTTTTCCGGCAACCCGCCGCAGTTCAGGGCGACGAACTGGTGGGAATGGCGGCGGCTGAAATCATGCAGGCAGCGCGCGACCAGTTCCTTGCCGGTGCCGGTCTCGCCTTCGATCAGCACGTTGGCCGAGGTGTCGGCGACGTTGGCGATCAGTTCGCGCAGGTTTTGCATGGCCGGCGAGCGGCCGATGATGCGGCCCTCCAGCGAGTCGCGCTCGGCCAGTCGGCGACGCAGTGACCAGACTTCCCGCGCCAGCCCGCGTTGCTCCAGGGCGCGGCGAGCGACGTCGACCAGGCGCTCGGGCGAGAAGGGCTTTTCCATGAAGTCATAGGCGCCATTGCGCATGGCGCCGACCGCCATCGAGATGTCGCCATGCCCGGTGATCAGCACCACCGGCAAGCTTTTGTCCAAGGCTTTAAGGCGCGTCAACAGCTCCAGGCCATCGATGCCCGGCAGGCGAATATCGCTGATCACGATGCCCGCAAAGTTCTCGCCGATACGCGTGAGTGCTTCTTCGGCACTGCCCACGCCGACGCTGGGAATGTCTTCCAGCGCCAGCGCTTGTTGGCAGCCGAGCAGCACATGCGGGTCGTCTTCGACGATCAGCACGGTGAGGTCGTCGGTAGAGGCTGTGGTGTCTGTATTCATGTCGACTCAGCTTTTTGAGTGCCCACCAACGGCAGGCACAAGACAAAGGCCGTACCGCCACTGGCCGGGTGTTCCACGGCAAGGTTGCCGCCGGTGGCCGCCGCGAGGCTGGCGGAAAGGGTCAGGCCCAACCCCAGGCCTTGTTCGCCGGGTTTGGTGGTGAAGAACGGTTCGAATAAGTGTTTGCGTGCCTCGGGGGCGATGCCGTGGCCGTTGTCGCGCACGTGCAGGCGGTATTTGCCGTCGGCGCTGTGGCCGTCCAGCCACAGCTGCGGCGCCGGTTGCGCCTGCATCGCGTCGAGGGCGTTGCCGATCAGGTTGACCAGAATCTGCTCCAGGCGCGTCTGGTCGATCTGCAAGTGGGCGTTGGGGAAGTTGCGATGCACGCTCAGTGGCAGGCCGTCCAGGCGCGCGCCGAGTACCTGGAACGCGGCGTCCACGGCTTTGCCAAGGCTGGCTTCGCCCTGGTCGTCACCGCGCCGGGCGAACGAGCGCAGGCTGGCGGTAATGCGGCCCATGCGGTCGATCAGTTCGTTGATGGTTTTGAGGTTGGCGCTGGCAGTATCCAGCGCGCCGCGTTCGAGGAACCGCACGGTATTGCCCGACAGCGTGCGCAGCGCCGCCAGCGGCTGGTTCAGCTCATGCGCGATGCTGGTCGACATCTGGCCGATGGCGGCGAGTTTGCCGGCCTGCACCAGCTCGTCCTGGGCGCGGCGCAGGGTTTCTTCGGCCTGCCGTCGTTCGCGGATCTGGCCCTTGAGCTGTTCGTTGCTGGCGCGCAGGTCGGCGGTGCGTTCGGCAATCCGACGTTCCAACTGGCTGTTGGCTTCCTGCAAGGCTTCGCGCGCGGCGAGTCGGGTGGCGATGACCTTGCGCCGCTCGTTCCAGGCGATCAGCAAAAAGGCGACCAGGCCAAACGCGACAGCCACCAGAATGCCCTGGTTGATTGCGGCTTGGCGCAGGTCATTCAGCGGCGTCAGCAGGGTGAAGTTCCACGGTGTGTCATTCAGTGGCCGGGTCTGGGCCAAATAGCTCACGGCCTTTTCGTCAGCCACCACTTCACTGTTGGCGGGGAAGGTCAGTTTTTCGGTGCCTGCATTCAGGCGCTCGCGGGCCAGCGGCTCCAGCTCGTTAAGCGTCGCCCAATAATATTGCAGGCTGTGGGCCAGGCGTTCCTTGGTCTCGGCGCTCAACGGGCGCACAGCCTTGAGCCGGCGCGCCGGGTCGCTGGAGAGGATGATGATGCCGTTCTCGTCGCTCACAAAGGCTTCGAGGCGCGCGCGTTGCCAACGTTCTTCGAGGGCTTCAAGGCGCACTTTGACCACGGCGACGCCGATGATCTTGCCGTGTTCTTCCAGGCCGTGGGCCAGGTAGTAGCCGGGTTCGCCGTTGGTACTGCCGATGCCGTAAAAACGCCCGGGCTGGCCGCGTACGGCTTTTTGAAAATAGGCCCGAAAGGACAGGTCTTCGCCTTGATAACTGTCGGCATCGCGCCAGTTGCTGGTGGCCAGCACGCGGCCGGTGGTGTCCATGACGTAGATGGCGCGGCTGCGACTGCGCCGGTTCAGGCCTTCGAGGTAATCGTTAACCGTCTGCCGGGTTTCCTGGTTGGGGTCGGCCAGCAGTTTGGAAACGCTGGACTCCAGTTCGAGCAGGCTGGGCAAGTAGGTGTATTTGCTGAGTTCGCTTTCGACGGTGCGGGCGTGCAGTTCCAACTGGCGTTCGCCGTTGTCACTGAGGGTGCGGATGCCGTAGTAATCACTGATGCAAAAGCCGATATAACCCAGGCCGACCATCAGGGCGATGATCAGTGGCGGCAGAAACAGTTGGCGAATCAGACGAGGCTTCACGGCAAGTGATGGCGGTGCGGCGCGATAGAGGTTGGGGTCGCATTTCATCACAGATGCCTTGGGTCAACCAGCGCTGCCAGCCTGTTCGGTCAAGTGTGGGAGCCGGCTAATGGTGGTAGCGGGCGTGTATGGCAATGGGCGTTTGTGGGAGCGGGCTTGTGTGGGAGCGGGCTTGCTCGCGATAGCGGTGTGTCAGTCAAAAGATTCATTGGCTGAACCACCGCCATCGCGAGCAAGCCCGCTCCCACACAGGCCCGGTTTCTACAGCGGTGGCTTAGTGCTGCAGGATCTTATCGAGAAATTGCTGCGCGCGTTCGGAGCGGGCGCTGATGTCGCCGAAGAACTCTTCTTTCGGGCAGTCTTCGATAATCTTGCCGGCGTCCATGAAAATCACGCGGTCGGCCACTTTGCGCGCGAAGCCCATTTCGTGGGTCACGCACATCATGGTCATGCCTTCGTGGGCCAGTTGCACCATCACGTCGAGCACTTCATTGACCATTTCCGGGTCCAGCGCCGAGGTCGGTTCGTCGAACAGCATCACGATCGGGTCCATGGCCAATGCGCGGGCAATCGCTACGCGTTGTTGCTGGCCGCCAGACAACTGGCCCGGGTGCTTGTGGGCGTGTGCCGAGAGGCCGACGCGCTCAAGCAATTGCAGGCCCTTTTGGGTGGCTTCTTCCTTGCTGCGACCCAGCACCTTGATCTGCGCGATGGTCAGGTTTTCGGTGATGGTCAGGTGCGGGAACAGCTCGAAATGCTGGAACACCATGCCCACGCGTGAGCGCAGTTTCGGCAGGTTGGTCTTCGGGTCGGCGATGGAGGTGCCATCCACCACCACGTCGCCTTTCTGGAACGGTTCGAGTGCGTTGACGCACTTGATCAAGGTGGATTTGCCCGAGCCGGACGGCCCGCACACCACGATCACTTCGCCTTTTTTAACCTCGGTGCTGCAATCGGTCAGCACCTGGAAGTCGCCATACCACTTGTTGATATTCTTGATAGAGATCATACGGCAAACCTTTTTTGCAGACGCTTGACCAGCAGCGAGGCGGAAAAGCTGATGATGAAGTAGACGACACCGGCAAAGATCAGGAACTCATTCGAGCGGCCGATGATGTCGCCGTTGGAGCGGGCGGAGTTGAGGAAGTCCACCAGGCCCACGGTGTAGACCAGCGAGGTGTCCTGAAACAGGATGATCGACTGTTGCAGCAGCAACGGGGTCATCTTGCGGAACGCCTGCGGCAGAATGATCAGGCGCATGGTCTGGCCATACGTCATGCCCATCGCTTGTGCTGCGCCCATCTGGCCCTTGGGAATCGACTGCACGCCAGCCCGCACGATTTCACAGAAGTACGCGGCTTCGAACATCATGAAGGCCACGACGCAGGACGCGAACGCACCGATCGGGGTGTCTTCGCCGGTGATCCAGCGCAACACGAACGGCACCGCCAAATAGAACCACGTGATCACCAGCAGCAGCGGGATCGAGCGGAAGTAGTTCACGTAAGCGCCAGCCACGCGCGACAGCAGTTTGTTCGACGACAGGCGCATCAGCGCGAGGATCGTACCCAACGCGATGCCGCCGACCACGCCCATGACCATCAACTGCAAGGTCATGACCATGCCGTTCCAGAGGCCCGGGATGGCGGGAATGATACCGCTGAAATCAAGTTCCATTATTTACCCCCCACAGAGATCAGGCCGGGCACGGCGACTTTTTTCTCGACCACGCGCATCAGCAACATCAGGCTCATGTTCAGGGTGAAGTAGATCAACGTGGCCAGGGTGAAGGCTTCGAACAGGTTGGCCGAGAACTCGGCGGTCTGCTTGGTTTGCGCCAGCAGTTCCATCAAGCCGATCAAGGACGCCACGGAGGAGTTCTTGAACACGTTGAGAAATTCCGAGGTAAGCGGCGGAATGATGATGCGATAAGCCTGCGGCAGCAGCACGTTCCAGTAGACCTGCGGCAGCTTGAAGCCCATGGCACGCGCGGCAGCTTCCTGGCCGCGCGGCAGCGCTTGAATGCCGGTACGCACTTGCTCGCAGACGCGCGCGGCGGTGAACAGGCCCAAACACACCACAACGCTCAGGTAGGCCGACGTGGTCGGGTTGAGGTCTTGTTTGTACCAGTCCTGCAGGTTTTGCGGCAGCAGGTCGGGTATCAGGAAGTACCAGATAAACAGCTGAACCAGCAGCGGCACGTTACGGAACAGCTCTACGTAGCAGGTCGCGATGCCCGCTACGAGGCGGTTTGGCACGGTGCGCATGACCCCCAGAATGGAGCCCAGCAGCAAAGCGATAATCCACGCCACCACCGCGATGGCGATGGTCCAGCCCAGGCCGGCGATGTACCAGTCGAGATAGGTCTCGCTGCCAACGCCAGTGGACTTGAAGAATACGCCCCAGTCCCAGTTGTAATTCATTAGGGTCTCCCCTCGAAATCGATCGATGTACAAGCACCCGCTTGGGGAAGATCCTTTCCCGCCCGACGGTGAACGTCAGGCACACGCGATCGGCTCGAAAACCGCCAGGTCGAGTGTTCCACTTTAAAGCCAGCAGGTAGTCACAGACGCCTGAGGGAAAGTTGCCCCCTCAGACGATCAGGTTAGATCAGGTGTCAGATTTTTACGTCAGGCGCCGGCTTGTCGCTTGGGTTAGCGATCAGCTCCTTAACCTTCTCACTCATCGGGAAGTTCAGGTTCAGGCCTTTCGGTGGAATCGGGCTTTCGAACCACTTGCTGTAGATCTTGTTGATCTCGCCGGATTTGTAGAGGCCCACAATCGCATCGTCCACGGCTTTTTTGAACGCCGGGTCGTCTTTACGAACCATGCACGCGTAGGCTTCAAAGGACTGCGGCGTACCGGTGATGACCCAGTCATCCGGCTTCTTGGCCTTGGCTTCTTCACCGGCCAGCAGCGCGTCATCCATCATGAAGGCAACGGCGCGGCCGCTTTCGAGCATCTGGAAGGATTCGCCGTGGTCTTTGGCGGAGATGACGTTCATGCCCATCTGCTTGTCGGCGTTCATCGCTTTGATGATGCGCTCGGACGTGGTGCCAGCGGTGGTCACCACATTTTTGCCTTTCAGGTCAGCAAAGTCGGCGTAGGAGGGCTTGCCATCCTTGTCTTTCTTGACCAGCAAACGGGTGCCGATTTCGAAGATATTGGTGGTGAAGTCGACTTGCTGAGCGCGCTCGGCGTTGTTGGTGGTGGAACCGCACTCAAGGTCGGCGGTGCCGTTCTGGATCAGCGGAATACGCGTTTGCGAGGTGACCAGGTTGTACTTGGCCTTCAGGTCGGGCTTGTTCAGGTCTTTTTTCAGGGCTTCAACGATCGCCAGCTGAATGTCGTGGGAGTAGCCCACAGGTTTGCCCGAACCATCTGCGATGTAGGAAAACGGAATGGAGCTGTCGCGGTGAGCGAGAGTGATGGTGCCGGAGTCGTTGATTTTCTTCAGTGTGCCGGTGAGTTCGGCGGCGAAAACTGGAGTGCTGATCAGAGCAGCAGCGATAGCTGCGCCCAGGATATGGGGAACGATGCGCATCAATACTTCCTCGACATTTGTTTTTTTTATGAAGCCGGTTGGCGGCTCTCTTGTGCAGCGAATGCCCTAGACGGCTCCTGAGGCGCCTTGAGCAATCGTCAGGAAGTGTAGAGCATGAGTCGTGCCAGACTCGGGCTGTAGTGTTAAGTTGTTGATTTAAAGCAAGATTAAATTTTTATTGTGGGGGGTGTTTGATTGTTCGGTCCGGCAAACCGAATAGAGCGAGGTGTGGTGTTCGGAAAACCGAATGGCCATGTGCCAGATGGGTACACATACGAATGTGGGAGGGCTCACTGGATCTTTGATGTTGCGCTGTGGCGCGGGAAGCGGGCTTGGGGGTGTTTTTTGGGTTTTCGTGTATATCCGTTATTTGGGTGATGGCTTTTATTGGTTTCGCTCTTACAGCGAGTCACTTTTGAACAGCGCAAAAGTAACCAAAACGCTCTTGCCCCACCACTCGGTGCCTCGCTTAGGCTCGGCATGCCCGCCCACAGGCTTGAATCCGTGGGCCGCCGCGATGGGCCATCCTTGGCCCAGCGCGGCTAACCCGGCGTCCTGCCGGGTTACCCACGGATTCAAGCCTGCGTGCGGCCAGCGTGGTTTAACGGGGCGCTTCTCAGATCAAGATCAAAAGCAAGAGCACGGCGGCCTGAAAGCCGACCTGAGTGGTTGAAGC
>NZ_LKBR01000014.1:0-126576 GCF_002723595.1 Pseudomonas sp. ICMP 460 | reverse complement strand
AGATCAAAAGCAAGAGCACGGCGGCCTGAAAGCCGACCTGAGTGGTTGAAGCAGATCAGAAGCAGGTCAAAGGCGGGTCTTGAGTACACAGCAGATCTGCTTTTGCTTTTTGTGGGAGGGGGCTTGCTCCCGATAGCAGTTTTACAGTTGATACATGATTCAAAGGCGGGTCTTGAGTACACAGCAGATCTGCTTTTGCTTTTTGTGGGAGGGGGCTTGCTCCCGATAGCAGTTTTACAGTTGATACATGAGTTGACTGACACACCGCTATCGGGAGCAAGCCCCCTCCCACAGTTTGACTGAGTTCGGCTTGGAGATTGGGTCAAGGCTCACACACCAGCACCTGCTTTTCATAATTCAACGCCTTATTTTGCGGCCCCAACGCATACGATGCGTTGCAACGGTGCTCGCTCCACTTGATCACCAAACGCCCTTGATCCTGCTCCACCAATGCCAGCGCATTCCCATTGGGATCAGCAATCGCCAACTGCTTGCCTGTTTCGTCCTCCAGCGAAGCCCCGAACGACAGCGGTTTGCGCTGCGCATCCACCAGCTCAAACAGCACGCGCCGTCCGCTGGTGCCGCTGTAGTGCGCCACTACCACAGCACCGCGGCGTGGCACCAGTTGCTGTGTGGCGTTGGTGATTTCTACATCGCCGCCCAAGTCGCGGGTGTCCAGGCTGATCCAGTTCACTCGATACGGCTGCGCATTTGGAATCACCGCATAGCCGTTATAGCCGGTCTCGACCCCGCTGTAGCTGCTGATTTTCGCCCCGGAAACACCCGGCACCTCGGCCAGTGCGAAGGTCTCACTGACGGTCTGCCCCAGGTTGATGCCGCCCGCGTGCGCCACCACCGAACCGGCGAGGTTGAGGTTCTGCGAGTTGTAGCCCTGGCCCTGGCTGTAGCCGAGGCTGACGTCTGCCACCGAAGTGCGGCTGTTGAGGTTCACCGAGCCGGAATCGCCGCTGCTGTCGCTGTGCCCGGCTTGCACCGAATAAAAGGTGTCGCTGGTGTCGGCGACGTAGCCGTTGAGGCCCGCTTGGGTGGTGGTGTCGCCGCGTTGGCGGCTGGTGCTGACAAATGCGCGTGGCGCGCGGGCCTGGCTGCCGAGCGGGAAGGAAATCGACAGGTTCAACTGCGTGTCGCTGCTCGGCTGGCCTTGGCTGACGATTTGCTGGGTGCGCGTTACGCCGAGGTTGTAGCTAAGGTCGCCCCAGTTGCTGGTGTAGCCGGCGGAAAAGCTCTGCGAGCCACCGCGGTTCCAGTAGCGCTGGTCGCTGGCGTTCACGTACAGGCTGCCCAATTCACGGTTGCGCCCGATGCTCTGGTTGATGGTCAGGTCGGTGCGGGTTTTCGAATGGCCGGTGCGCACGCGCAGGCCTTCGCTGCTGTCTTCAACGTGGTCGGTGAGGGTGCGGTAGCCCTCGGTGGAATAGCGGTAGGCGGCCAGGGTGAAGTTGGTGTCGGTGCCCGCGAAGGTTTTCGCATACAGCGCGCGCACGCTGCTGCCTTGGGTGGTTTGCCCCTGCGCCTTGCTGGTTGAGTGGGTCGTGTCCAGCGAGAACGCGCCGAGCGCGGTGTTTTTGCCGGCGCCGATCGACAGCGCGGTGTAGTCCTCGCTGGTTTGCAGGCCGACAATCGCGCTGAGGTTGCTGGTCAAACCGTACGCCAGCGTACCGCTGAGAAAACGCGGGCTGGCGAGGCCGTCAGCGTTGCTTTTGAACGTGCCCGCCGAAACGCTGTACTTGACCTGGCCTTCACGCACCATGATCGGCAGGCTGGAAAACGCCTGCTGGGTGACGCGGCGGCTGCCGTCGGCTTCGATCACGGTAATCTGCAGGTCGCCGTTGGAGCCGCTGGGGTAGATGTCGTTGATCTCGAACGGCCCCGGCGCGACGCTTGCGGTGTAGAGGATATAGTCGTTCTGGCGGATCTCTACCGTGGCGTTGGTTTGCGCCACCCCCCGGATCACCGGCGCATAACCGCGCTCGCTGTCGGCACGCATGCCGTCGTCGGAGGCGAGTTTCAGGCCGCGATAACGCACGCTGTCGAACAGGTCGGTGTCCGAGAAAATCTCACCGGCGCTGAACTGCCCTTTGATCGCAGTCACGTCATGCTGCGCATAGGTACGGTTGCTGGTGTAAGTGTTCGGGCGCCCGGTGCCGCCACTCAGGTTCGATTCGTTGCGCAAGCGCCAGGCGCCGAGATTGATGCCGTTGCGCAGGCCCAAATTGTTGGCGATGCGCGTGTCATAGTCGCCGGCGCTGCGGCTGCTGCTGAGCTGGTAGTTGATGAACGCGGCGCTCACACCGGCGTCCCACAGTTGCGGGTCGACATACCCGCGCAGCCCGCGCTGCATGGCAACTTGTGGAATGCTCGCCATCAGGCGCAGGCGGCTGCTGTCGTAACGCACGCCGGCGTCCTCAATCAGTTGCGCCAGGTCGTAGCATTCTTGTGGGTGCTGCGGGTCGATTTTGCCCTGGGCCTGTAACCGGCCCATGTCGATGCCCAACTGCTTGAGCAGGTCGAGGCTCAGGCAGGCTTCGACCCGAGCGTTGTGCGGGTTGCGCTTGAAGTTGATGTCGCGTCGGCCAACCAGCACTTCGTTGCTGTACAAATCGACGCGGTAGTTACCCGGCAATACGCTGTTGGCCGAGAGCAATTGCTGCAAGTCGACGGGTGACTGCGAGCCTTGCAGGAAGGTGGTGTTGAAGGTTTCCGCTGCCTCGTCGGCGGTTGCCCAAACAGGCAGGCTGGCGGCCATCGCGAACGACAGTGCCTTCAACTTCAGTGCGCCACGCGCGGGCCTGTTGCTGGAAAGAAAAGACATGCGAAGACCTGTGACATCCCGGATTGGCCAACAGCCGCGCGCGCCAATACGCACGCGTGGTGAGCCTGTGGGTTAGCGAAAGTGCTTGGGGTTAAGCGCTTAGGGTTTGCGGCGTGACTCAGTTGCGTGCACAGCTACCGCAGCGGCGCTGGGCAGGGCCGCGCTGTAGTGGTTCTGTGCGCCATAGTCGTTGATGCTGGAAAACGACAGCTGCACCGGGCCACTTGCAAGCGCTGCGCTGAGCGGGAAGCGTTTTTCCTCGCCGGGCGCAATCATCGTGGAGTCGCTGGCCAGTTGCGCCTGCACCTTAATGTCGGCCATGGACACGTGGTACAGCGTCGGGTTTTTCACCTGCAAGACGCTCTGCGCACCGTGTTTGGCCAGCGACCACTCAAGTTGCCCGGGCGCTTGCTGCGCGCTGCCGGCCAAACCGGCAGGGCGGAAAAAAATCTTGATGCGTTGGCGGATAGCCAACTGCAACGTGTTCTCGACCTCACTGGCCTTGGGTATTTCCTGCACATTCAGCCACACCACCGATTCACGGTCGGTGGGCATGCCTTTGCCTTCATAGAGGATGCGCAACAGTTGCTGTTCCTTGGCGAACACGCGTGCCAATGGCGGGGTGACGGCAAACGGTGCACGGCTACCGTCGGCATCATTCATGTCGACCCAGGACTGAATCAATACATCCTGGTTGCCGTTGCGCACGGTGATATTGGCTTCCTTGTGGTCGCCCTCGAACACGATACGGGTGGCATTCAGTGAAATGCTGGCGGCGGCCTGGGTAGCCATTAGCATGCCCAGCAGCCCCAGGCATGCGGCGATAGAACGAGGCAGCATGAGGGTTATCCAGTGTCGTCAAAAAAGAATGGCGAGGCCGTATGGCCTCGCGCGTTCGGTGCACGGGGCGCCGGGGTTACTCGTACTGCAGGATGAACGGCAGGGTGGCATCACCGCGACCGGCGGTGGCTGTGCCGGCGGCGCCGGTGGTCACATAGGCCGCCGCAAAGCTCAGGGTGGCATCGCCGCCCTCGCTGCCCTGGCCACGCATGGAGCTCTCGATGCGTGCGGTAGTCGGCGAGCTGAGGTTGATCAGTGCGCCTTTGTCGTCGAGCAGGGCGATACCGACGTTTTGCGCGGTGGCCGAACCCGGAGTCAGTGCCAGCACGTTTTTGCCGGTGACCAGGCCCGAACCGCCGTTGTTGGCGTCAAAAATCATCGCGACTTTGGTGCCCTGGTTGCAGTTGACGTTCAGGTTGAAGTCTTTGGCAGTCACACGGCCGGCGGTTGGGTTTTCTGCCGTGCCCATGTCCTTGATCGACACGTTGCCCATATCCACCGAAATGGTGCGGTCGGCGTTGGCGCCGTCTACCGAGCAAGCGTCGTTGTTAATCACGCCGGTGAACGTAATTTTGCCGCTGCCGCCCAAAGTCGGGGTGGGTGCTGGTGCTGCTTCGCCCTCGGCAAATGCACTGCCGGAGGCGGCGATAATGGCCGAGGCGATAACAGCCAGGGAAAACTTCTTCATGTTGAGGTCCGTAAGTGTTAGTTGAAAAATACTGCTGTTGAACTGCGAGGAAAGAGTAAGGCGCACGGCGCTGCGAGCAAATAAGACGATTCTTATAAGCGCTGGAACAGGCGGGTTAGTTGCACGGTAGGGCAGGCAAAGGCCCAGCAAATAAAGGGCGAAGCCATCGGCCAGGAATGGCTTTCAAGGAGGGCTTAGTTGAAAATATTACGCGCCAGGCAATAGGCGAGAAGGTCCTGGTCGCTGCTCACTTCAAGTTTGCGCATGGCCGATATTTTTTGTGCGCTGATGGTCTTTGAACTGCGGCTTTGACGGCGCGCAATATCGCTGACGCTCATGCCCGAGATAAACAAACGGAGTATTTCAAACTCTTTGGGTGACAACATAGTCACGCGTTCGTCGAGCGCAGTGAGCGTCTCGATCACCGAGGTTTTCGGTGGTTCCAGGCTGCGATAGGCGCTGTGCTGGGCAATCGCCTTCAGCGCGAGTTGAATCTCGGTGTGCAACTGGCTTTTCTGGATGATGCCGACCACGCCCAATTCTTGCAGACGCGTGAGGATCAGATGATTGGAAATCATCGTAAGAATCAGAATCTGCACCTGCGGAAAATGCCGTTTCAGGTACTCCACCAGCTTCAGGCCGTCACCGTAGGGCGAGTCGCCGGGCATGTTGTAATCAGTGATCACAATGTCGGCGCCCTGATGCTCCAGCAGCTCGATCAGGCCCGCCGAACACACGGCTTCGCCGACCACTTGAAAGCGCGTGTCGCGCTCCACCAGTTCGCGTACGCCGAGCAGTACGATCGGGTGATCGTCCGCGATAACCACGTTGAATTTTTTCATAAGGGCCGTCCGTAATGCCAGTTCAAGTAAGTCAAGTGCGCGGGTGCTTGAGCGTCTCCAGGACGGCCGACAAGCGCTGCATTACAGCCTTCACCTTGAGCTCAAGCGGGGTGTCGAGGCTGCCACGGTTAAGGGCGTTTTCCAGTTCGATGCAGGCGTGGGCCAGGTTCAGCGCCTGCACGGCGCCTAGCGCCCCGGCGACCGAATGCAGCAATTGGCCAAGGCCGTGCGCGTCGCGCTGGGCCAATGCTGCGCCAATGCGCTGCATGTCTTGCTGCACGCTGCTGATGAACAGCGGGCGCATTTTTTCCGAGAGTTGCACGCCGTCGTCAAACGACTCGGCGGGTGGCTCCTGCGGCTTGACTTTGCACAGTTTGATTAACTGCGCGCGCAAGGTTTGCAGGCTCAAGGGTTTGACGATCCAGGCGTTCATGCCCACCGCCAGGCAGCGCACGCCTTCCTCGCGCATGGCGTTGGCGGTGACGCCGATAATCGGCAACAGCCGGTCATGTGCCCTGAGGGCTTTGGCCAGTTCATAGCCATTCATCAGCGGCATGTTCACGTCCGTCAACACCAGGTCGAAGGCGTCGGGTTGCCACAGTTGCAGCGCCTGCTCGCCGTTGGCGGCCAGGGTGACCGCGCAGCCGAGCGCTTCGAGTTGTTCCTTGATGATCGCCTGATTGATCGGGTTGTCTTCGGCCACCAGAATGCGCAGGCCCAACTGCCCGGCGCTTTGTGGCTGGGCGGCGGGTGGCCGCTCATGTTTGCCATGCTGGGCCAGTGCAACGGTGGCGGCGATGGCACGCACGTCGTGCATATCCACCACCCAACCTTGCGCCGAGTGCAACGGCGGGCTGTGCGCGCCAGGCACGCACAGCACGCGTTGACCGGGCCAAGGCTGGGCGGGCTCACTGGGCAGCATGTCGACCAACACGGCATCGCGGCTGGCCGGTTGTGGCATGGGTGCGGCCAGCGCCGCCGTTATGCCCAGGCGATTCAGCCAGTCACACAGTGACTCGGCCAATTCGCGTACCGGCGCCTGCACATACACCGGCGTCGGGCTGGGTTCAATCAGCGGCGGGTTGCTCAGTGCGCCGCAGCACAGCGGCAGGCGCATTTTGAGCGTGAAGCTGCTGCCCAGGCCCGGTTCGCTGACCACCTTGATTTCGCCGTCCATCATTTGCGCCAGCCAGCGGCAAATCGGCAGCCCCAGCCCCGCGCCGCCTTCAATCGCGGTGTCTGGCGCCTGGTAAAACAGGTCGAACAGCTTGGCCTGCTGCGCCTCGGGAATGCCCACGCCAGAGTCGGTGACCTGCCATTCGAAGTCGACGTTATCGGCATCGCGCGCCGTGACCCTGGCGCGAATCACCACGCGCCCAATGTCGGTGAACTTGATCGCATTGCTCACCAGGTTATTGAGGATTTGGCGAATACGCATCTGATCGCCCATCACGCAGTCCGGCAACTGCGCGTCGATGCAGCTGTAAAGCTGCAAACCCTTGCGCTGGGCGGACGCCGCGTAGGTGTGCAGCGTGTCTTCGAGCATGTCCAGCGGGCAGAAGTCGACGGCTTCAATCGCCATTTGCCCGGACTCTATTTTCGACACGTCAAGCACATCGCTGATCAACTGGAACAGCGTGGCGGATGAGCGCTGGATGGTCTGCAAATAGGTTTTTTGGTGCGCATTCAAGTCGGTCAGGCCGAGCAACTCCAGGGTGCCGAGTACGCCATACAGCGGGGTGCGGATCTCATGGCTCATGGTCGCCAGGAACAGCGTCTTGGCCTTGTTGGCGGCGTCGGCGGCGCGGCGCGCGTCTTCCAGCGCGCAGGCGTCGTCGATGTGCCGGGTGATGTCGTTGAACGCGTATAAACGTACGTCCTCGGCCTGATAGCGGGTCGATACAAAGCCCACTTGCAGGTGCCGACCTTCGACTTCCAGATGGGTTTCACCGCTCTCGGCACTGTCGTGCACCGCGGCGAGGGCGCTGACCAGCCGCGCCGTGCCAGGCCACTGCTGCGCGCGCTGGTTTTCGATCAGCACCTTGCCATCGCTGCGGCGCACCACGCACAAACCGGTGGGCGCGGTGTCGATGATCACGCGGCTGAACGCCACGCTTTCGGCAATCCGTTCGTGGGCCAGGCGCGCCGGGGTAATCACTTGGCGCCGATACCAGCGGCTACCGGCCCAGCCCAAACTAATCAGGCTGACAAAAAACAGCGCCAGGCTGCTGAGCGGCCACAACGCCGAGTGAAAGAAGTGTGAGTAATTCAGCGCATAGATCGCGCTCCAGGGCTGGTCACCGGCCTGGGTGATTTTGAACTCAAAGCCGCTGGCATTCACATGCACGCCATCGCTGAGCTGTGCGCTGACCGCTGGCCCGATCATTCGGTTACCGTCGGGTGCAATCAGGGTAAAACGGTCAAACGCGGAGTGCTCCAGCGCGCGCTGTACGTCGTCCACTTGGGCCACATCAAGCAAGGTGCCCACCACGGCCTGGCCCTCACCGGCGAGTGGCAGGCCGATATACGCCAACAGGTGGTCGGGCGCGGGGCCAGCTTGCCAATACACGCGATTTTGTTCCAGCGGCTGCGGCGTCTGCTCAAGGGTCTGCTGCACGGCATTGACCAGCGCCATCAGGTTGCCGGTGTCTTCGGTGATTTCCCGGCGTTGGTAGCCCACCGACGGAATGGTGAGGGTGTAGGGCGTGTGGCGGTTGATTAAAAACGTTTGCGGCGCTTCATACGGCGACGAAGACCAGAACGCGCTGTAGTAGCTGGTCAGGTGGGCGCCCAGCGCAAAGATCGGCGGCCGGTCGGCGGCGGCGATTTGCTGCTCATCGAATTTGACGTTGAACGGCACCGAAAACGAGTATTTCTGGCCTTCGTACAAGGTGCGATGGTTGTCGATCATGCGGCTTTTAAGGCTGACCTGCACGTGCGTCGCGCGCGTCAGTTCGGCCTGGATGCCAGGGTGCGTCAGGCTTTTGAGATACGACTCCTGCTCCGCCAGGTTTTCCATCAGGCGCGCAAAATGAAAGCGCGTGGCGCCGTAACGGGTTTCGACGCTGCGTTGCAGTGACCAGTAATTGGTGAGCACCAGCAACAACGCGATGCCGATCAGCACCATCAGGCCTTTGTTGAGGCGCAATGAGCTGCGGGTGAAGGCTTCGAGGACCGCGTTGTTGTGCTTCATCAGGGGCTTCCGCAGGCGCAGGATAAATCGGCACTGGATGCAGCTTACTCCTTATTAAAGGACAAATAATCCAGGCCGGCTGCTAGTGAGATGTCGCAGGGCCATCATTGTTCAACAGCTGTTGAAATTGATCCGAAGACACCGCGTGGGAAATCAGAAAACCTTGCACCTGGTTGCAGTCGATCTTGCGCAGCAGGGCCAGTTGCTGCGGTGTCTCGACACCTTCGGCGACCACGGTGAGGCCGAGTTTGCGGCCCAGCGCGATGATGCTCGCCAACGCCTGGGCGATGCCTTCGTTGTCGTGGCTGCCCTGGACCAACGCCTGGTCGATCTTGAGTTCGGTAAACGGCGTCGACACAAGGTTCAGGTATGAGCTGTAGCCCTTGCCGAAATCATCCTGCGACAAGCCGAAACCCTTGATGCGCAGGCGGCAGGCACCGGCGTAAAAGTTGCTGATGTCTTGCGGCACCGAGCATTCCATCAACTCAAAGCAGATCAGCCCCGGAATGCCGTCGTGGTGCAGCACGAATTCGAGCAAACGGTCGGCCAAATCGTGGCTGTTAAGCAGGTGCGTGGGCAGGTTGATCGACACCGGTATTTCATAGCCGCGCTGGCGCCAGCGCTCCTGCGCATGGATCGCCTGTTTGAGTACCAGCCATAACAAGCGCTCCTCCAGTTCGAACGCCTTGATCGCCGGCAGGAACGCACCGGGCAGCATCACCCCTTGCTCGGGGTGCATCCAGCGCACCAGTGCTTCGGCGGCGACGATACGCCCATTGTCGAGGGATTTTTTCGGCTGGAACCAGGCCTGGAACTGGCCGCTGCTCATGGCCTGCACCAATGTGTGGCGGTCGATGTCGAGGTGTTCGGGCAATGCGGGGGAGGGGTTGCGCACTTTGTGCCGGAGCTGGTCCACCAGGCTGCGCAAGGCGTCGGCGGCGACCGGTTTGGAGATCAGCCCGATCACCTCCACATCCAGGTTTTTCGCTACCAGGCTGGCCGCCATCAGCATGCGCCGCGACGCCGCGCTCATGATCGCCAGCGCCGGCTTGCAGCGCAGGCTGGCCAGGCACTGGATAAACTGCACGCCGTCCATGCCCGGCATCAGCAAGTCGGTCAGCACCAGGTCGAAATCGCGCAAGCGCAGGCGCTCTAGCGCTTGTTTGCCGTCCTCGGCGGTTTCGAGCCTGAAATCCCCCAACTCACTGAGCAGGTGCTGCAGGTAGATGTGCTGCAGGGGATGGTCCTCAACAATCAAAATACTAAGGGGCTTCATGGGTGATCCGTGCATAAGGCGCCAGGGAGTTGAATAGAGCCCGCAACGCAAAGGGTTTGACCAGGCAATGGTTCATGCCCGCGGCCAGGCACAGGTCGGCCTCGCCGCGCATGGCGTTGGCGGTGGCCCCGATAATCGGCAGCGGGCAGCCTTGGCGGCGCAGTTCGCGCGCCAGTTCATAACCGTTGATGTGGGGCATGTTCACGTCCGTCAGGACCACGTCGAAATGGCCGGCGTTATACAACTGCAACGCTTCCTGACCATCGGCCGCCAGCTCTACGGTGCAGCCGAGTTCTTCGAGTTGGTCGCGCAATATCAACTGATTGATGATGTTGTCTTCGGCCACCAGCAAGTGCAGGTTGAGTGTGTTCAGATCACGCTGGCGCGTTTGCTCATCGGCGCGGGCCACCCACAGCCCTTGCGCCTGGCTGACCGCCTGATGAATCGCCCCGAGATGGTTGAGGTTGACGTGCCACGCAGCGTCTTGCACCTCGATGCCGTTGCAGGCCTGGCTGCTGATGTGAATCACCGGGCCTGGCCATTCGGGCACCAGCAATGGGTCGACGCTGCCGGGGTGCACTTGCAGCAGCAGATGGTTGTCGGGCAATGTCGGCAGGCCGGTCTGCGCCCTGGCGCCCCAGCGGCGCAACCAGCCGCTGATCGAATGCGCCAACTCCGGGATTGGTGACACCACATAAATGGTCTCGGCCAACAAGGCAGTCAGCGGCGGCGTGGGCGCCTCTTCCAACGGCAAAATCAGGCTGAAACTGCTGCCCAGGCCGAGTTCGCTGACCATCCGAATATTGCCATTCATCAACTCTGTGAGGCGCTGGCAGATCGGCAGGCCAAGGCCAGTACCGGCGACCACATTGGTGTTGCCTTCGCTCTGGTAAAACGGCTCGAAAATCATCGGCTGGTCTTCCTGCGCGATGCCTTTGCCGGTGTCCGAGACTTGCCATAGCAGGCTTGAGCGCTCACCGTCGCGGCCGAGTACTTTGACCCGCAGCACCACGCGCCCGTAGTCGGTGAACTTGACCGCGTTGTTGAGCAGGTTATTCAGAATCTGGCGGATGCGCGTCACGTCGCCAATCAACCGTTCCGGCAGCTTGGGGTCGAAGCAGGCATACAGTTGCAAGCCCTTGCCCTGCGCGGCGGCGGCATAGCCCTGGACGATTTCGTGAACCAGGTCCAGCGGTGAGAACTCGCTCAATTCCAGCGCCAGTTGCCCGGCTTCGATTTTCGACACATCCAACACGTCGCAGATCAGTTGCAGCAAGGTCGATGACGAGCCTTCGATGGCGTGCAGGTAGTCTTTTTGCTGGGTGTCCAGTTGCGTGCGCGCGAGCAACTCCAGGGTGCCGAGCACGCCGTACAGTGGTGTACGAATTTCATGGCTCATGGTCGCGAGGAACAAGGTTTTGGCGGCGTTGGCCGCGTCTGCCGAGTGCCGCGCTTCCTCCAGCGCCGCTTCTACCTGTTTGCGCGCGCTGATGTCGCTGAACGCGCAAAACAGCACGTCCTCGCCTTTGTAGCGGGTCGGTGCGCTGCTCAAGTAGAGGTGGCGGCCGTCAATCGTTTCAAAGTAGTCGCTGCGTTCGTGCGGCTCACCGGCGAAGGCTTGCTCTATCCAGCCCGCGCGCAACGCCTCGCGCTCCGGGCCGTTGCCCAGCCATTGCTGGGCCAGGGTGTTTTCCAGCACCACTTGGCCGTCGGTGCGGCGCAGTACACACAGGGCGACCGGCGCGGTTTGGATCACGTCGCGGCCGAACGCTTCGCTTTCGATCAATGCCTGGATGCGATGGATCGAGGGCACGATAAAACGTTGGTCGACGCGGCGCATCACCAGCCAGATCAGCGCGAGGCTGAACAAGCAGAACAACAGCGAACCGAGCAGTTGCTTCCACAACCCGTTGACCACCGCGCGCAGGTCAATGGAATACATCAGTTGCCAGTCCGAGGATTTCAGGTGCTTGCGAATCACCAAGTGGTCGGGCAACAAACCGTTACCGACAAAACCGAAAAAGTTCTCTTCCCTCGGCTTGAGGCGTTGCTGCTTCAACTGTGCGTCGTCGCTGTTGGTGAACACCAGCGCGCCCTGCGAGTTAAGCATCATGAACTCGCCGGCGCTGTGGTCACTGAGGGTTTGTGACACCTCGCGGCTTTGCATTTCCAGGCCCAGCCAGCCGGAGTCGCGGTCGCGCTCATCAAGACGGATGAAAATGTACAGGTGCGAGTGTTGCTCGGTCGTGTCGCTCAGCCACACCTCGTTCAGCGTGTTCGGGTCGCTGTGTTGCAAGGCCTTGAGACGGTTGAGCATGCACGTGGAAATCGGCAGCACCTGCGCCGTCGCGTTGTACAGGCGCGTCACCTGTGGCGTGGGGTCGGCGTTCACATAGAGCAGGTTGAGCTGCTTGTTCTTGAGGTAGTCGCGCATGCGCGTGGTCAGCCAGATGCTCCACTGGCTGCCGGGCGTATCGCCCAACTGCACGTGCAGTTCTTCGGGGGAGGGCGGGTAAATCGTGGATTGCTTGCGCACCGCGGAGAGGCTGAGGCTTTCGAGCAGCGCCTCGCGGTTGGTGAAAAACGTATGCGCCTCGGCGATCGCGCTGCTCATGTAGCCACGACGTTGGGAAATGTCGTTGTTGAAGGTCGACAGCAGGAACGTGTAAACCCCACTGAGGATGCCGATGAGCAGCACGGTCGCGAAAATCCGCAGCAGCCTTCTGGCGGCTTCGGGTCGGGAGAGGACGGGGTTGATCTGCAGCAGATAACTTTTCAATCGCATTGGCGCACTTTAAGTGGCGGCCAATGCGCGTGGCATAAGACGATCCTTAAAAGGCCGGCTATTTGTAATACATGTCCACCACCACGGCGGCGTCGAACGCGCCGGGTATCGGCAAGGTGCGCCATTTCACGTCGGCGCGAAATTCATCCAGGCTTGTGCCGCGTCCCATCAACTCCTGCAACGTGAACCAGGTGTTGAAGGGCAGTTGCTGTTGGCTTTCGACGCGCGACAACGAGATGCCCACCGAGCTGTTGTTGTCCGGCACCAGCAAGCCATTGCTCACGCTGCCGCCGCCCGGCGTGGTGGCGAAGCGCGCGCTGACGGTGTAAGGCGTGTCGCAGCCTTTGTTCAGGCCCAAACTGAAGTTTGCGCTGCTGGCCACTTCACCGATCGAGGCTTTGCGCGACGGTGTGGGAAAGCTGACCGTGCTGGGGCTGATGGTCAACTCGGGCGTGCACGGCACGAAGCGAATGCCGTTCATACCGGTGACCACGTAGTTGAAGTTGCTGTTGGGCCGGGAGTTGAGCCCAAGCACGCCGTCGAGCTGGAACACGCGGTACGCGCTCAATGTACTGGCTTGGCCGCTGGGCGGGGTAGGGTCGTACTTCTCGATGAAGACGCTGAAGTTAAGGGTGAAGCGTGCGTACTGCCAGCCCGTGCAGTTGGCGGTGCAGCCACGGTGCGAATAGAACCCGGTACTGACTTTACCGGTGCTTTGCGTAATCGGCTGGTTGTTGTAACGGATACCCACGCGAATGCCCTTGCCGATGCTGACGTTGGCCGGGTTGACGTAGAAATACACCAGCTCGTTGCCGTAGTTGTAGTCGTCCCGGCAGATCACATTGGTCGAACGTGGGCCGGATTCCCAGATGATGCTGCCGTTGGGCGCATCGGCGGCGACCGCCAACGCGGTGCCCAGCGCCTCTTGGGTGATGATCGAATCGGTGCCGTCTTCACGGCAGGCCAGCGCATGGCTGGTGGCCGGCAAGATAGCGCAGGCCCACAGCAGCATCGGCAAAAAACGTTGGGTGAGTGACATAGGTGCAAGTACCCCGCGATAGATTACTTGAGTACCGCGCTGCGGCGGGCCTGCAAGCCAATATCGTTGATTTCGGTGAAGTGAAGGGTGGTGCCGGTTGGCAACGGGCTCGGCGCGCTCAGGGTTTTGTGCTCGTAGGGTTTGAGCAGCAGGTAATCGCTGAGCGCCACGTTGTCGGTTTGCAGGTTCACCAGCGATACGTGGAACGCGCTGGGGTTGCTGACCGTGACACTGCGCCCGGCGTCGCTGCGCCACTGCAATTGCTGCACCGCCTCGGCCGAGCCGCCCTTGAGCGCGGGCGGCCGATAGAACAGCTTGAGCCGTTGGCGTATCGCAAACTGCACGCTGTTGGGGTCTTCAGGCTTGAGCGGTATCTCCATGATATTCAGCCAGAACAGCGATTCGCGATCGCTTGGCAAGCCTTCACCGGCATACAGGATGCGCAATGCGTGATGCTCCCCGGCGGCCAATTGCACCAGCGGCTCGGTGGCGGCAAACGGCACATTGCGCTCGGTGGCCGGGTCCTCGCCGGTGATCCAGGTTTGCACCACCACCTGGCGTGAGGCCTGGTTGACCACGTTGATGCTGGCGGCCTTGTCCTCGCCGAAATAGATCAGGCGCGTGCCTTCGATCTTCAGCGCCGCGCTGGCGGGCGGCGTAAGGGCCAACAGTGCGCTGGTGAGTAACAGCATTCTGAGTAGAAACAGGTGCACAGCAAAACTCCATGGGAGCGTGTGGGGACGCAGGCCATGGTAGGGCGCGGGATGCGCGAGGGCTTTCAGGCGATTCTTAAAAATCAGCCGGGGTGGCGGGGCAGCGTTTCAGAATTGCCTTAAAGGCAGGCTTCGGCGCTGACGGTAACGTGCTCGGCGTTGATTGATCGACGTGGCTGCCAACTGTCAGGTTTACCCTATGTCCAATAAAGCGTTACGCCTTCTGATTGCCGATGCAGACCTGCTAGCGCGGGTCAACATCGAAAAAAAGCTCAACCAGCTGGGCTATTACCGGATCGCCCCGTTGAGTACGTTCGACCAATTGCAGGCGTTGACGAAGGCGGGAAGCGTGGCATTCGACCTGTTGATCATCAACACCGCGCTGGTGCCCGCGCGGCAGGTCAACCTGTTGAAGTTTTGCCACGACAACCCGTTGATTCGCCACACGCTGATCTATGACGGGCGCTGTGCGCAGCGTTCACGGGCGTCGGTGTTGGTCAGCCAAACCTTGCACCTGTCGTTGGCGCAATCGCCGGACCTCAATTCGCTGCGCCGTTGCATGGAAATCGTCGACCCGACGCACAGCGCACCGGTGGTCGAGCGGCCGACCTTGCGCGCTGTCGACACGCGTGTTCAGCCACGCTCGGCAACCCCGCGTGCGAACTACCACGGCGACCCGGCGGTGGTGGCCTGCGCGGTCGGTTTGTCGCCCAAACGCTGATCAAACCGGCAGGCTGAGGCGTACCGGCACCGATTTGGCCGCTGGCACCTTGCTGCGTTCGGCGTGGTGCCACAGCGGCACCAGCGGGTTGCATTCAGGGTAATACGCCGCTGCGCAGCCTTCGGGAATGTCGTAAGCGACAATTTCCAGTGGCCCGACCTGACGCTTCACCGCAGGCTCTATCGCGGTGGTCAGCATCACCCCTTGGCCATTCGCAAAACCCAGCCGCGCGATGTCATTGCAGTGCATGAAGATCACTTCGCGGGTGCCGCTGATGCCGCGAAAACGATCCTCGTAACCATAAATCGTGGTGTTGAATTGGTCGTTGCTGCGCAGCGTCATCAGTTGCAGCACGTCGCGCGGCGCTGTTTTGGCATTTACCTCGACATTCACGTCATCGTCTTCATTCAACGTGCCTGGCAGCACAAATTGCGCCTTGCCGCTGTCGGTCAGCCATTCGCGCTGGGCCACGGCAATCGGACGATGGAAACCTCCGGGCTCGGCCATGCGCGTTTCCATGTCGTGGAAGATCTTCGGGTAAATCGTCGCGATGGCCGTGCGTACCCGCGAGTAGTCCTCGCTCCAGCCTTGCCAGTCAATCGTGCAGCCCGCACCCAGCGTGGCTTGAGCCAAGCCTGCGACAATGCTGGTTTCGGCGCGCAAGTGCGCGCTGGCCGGTTCTGCACTGCCGTGCCAGCCGTGGATGCAACCGGTGCTGTCTTCGGTGGCCCAGGTTTGTTCGACGCCGTTCTGACGGTCGATTTCGATGTGCCCAAGGCAGGGCAACAGCCATTGGTTTTGGGTGGCCAGCAAGTGCGTGCGATTGAGTTTGGTCGCGATTTGCACGTTAAGTTGCAGCGCCTGCCAGGCTGGCTCCATGCGCGACGTGTCGGGAATCGCCCGCAGGAAGTTGCCGCCCAGGCCGATGAAGCCGCGCACTCGCCCCGCTAAAATGCCTTCGCAGGCGTCTACCGTGCACAGCCCCATTTGCTCCGGGACCTTGAAACCGAAGTGCTGCTCGATCAATTGCACCGGGACTTTTTTCGGGTCTTCGGTGATCCCGACGGTGCGCTGGCCCTGCACATTCGAATGGCCGCGCACCGGGCAGATGCCCGCGCCGGGCTTGCCGAAATTGCCGCGCATCAACAACAGGTTCACCAGCATCTGCACGTTCTGCACGCCATGCCGATGCTGAGTCAGGCCCATGCCATAGACCATCATCACCCGCTGGCTGCGCGCATACACCTGCGCCGCCGCTTCTAGGGCGCTGCGGCTGAGGCCGGATTGGCGCTCGATGCGCGGCCACGCGCAGGCGCGCGCCAGCGCCGCGAACGGCTCAAAACCTTCGGTATGTTGCGCAATAAACGCATGATCAAGCACTGCGGCGCGCCCCTCGCGTTGCGCCTGGTCGTCCATCTCCAGCAGCACCTTGGCCATGCCGAGCAGGGCGGCGCTGTCGCCGCCGATAGCGACCTGGTGATACTGGGTGCTGATCACGGTTGATTGTGGCGTGAGCATTTCGACCGGCGATTGCGGGTTGACGAAGCGTTCCAGCCCACGCTCGCGCAGCGGGTTGAAGGTGATGATCGGTACCTCACGTTTACGCGCCTCTTGCAGCGGGTGCAGCATGCGCGGGGCGTTGCTGCCGACGTTCTGGCCGAAGAAAAACAGGCAGTCGGTGTGTTCAAAATCCTCCAGCGTCACCGTGCCGACCGGTATCCCGATGCTTTCCTGCAACCCCACCGACGTGCTTTCGTGGCACATGTTCGAACTGTCGGGCAGGTTGTTGGTGCCGTAGGCGCGCGCGAACAGTTGGTACATGAACGAAGTTTCCAGCGACGCGCGCCCCGACGCGTAAAACACCACACTGTCGGGTGGCAGGCTGCGCAATTGCGCACCGATTTCGCGGTAAGCCTCTTCCCACGACGTCTCGCGGTAGCGGTCACTGGCCGCGTCGTACCGCAGCGGATGGGTCAGCCGCCCGTGCTGTTCCAGCGCATAGTCAGACCAGCCGCGCAGTTGCGTCAGCGTGTGCTCGGCAAAGAATGCCGGCGAGGTTTTCAGCGCGGTCAACTCCCACGCCGTGGCCTTGGCGCCGTTCTCGCAAAACTCCAGCGCGTGCGGCTTGCCGGGCTTGGCCCACGCGCAGCTGACACAGGCAAAACCGTCCGGCTTGTTCTGTTTGAACAGCGCCTTGGCCGCTTTGCCGAAGGCCTGTTCTCGCCACAGAATTCTCATCACCGATTGTGCAGAACCCCAGCCGCCAGCCGCGTGGGTGTAGGGCTGAAAGTGTTTTTTTGGATAGATGAGCATGGCGGCACCTGAAGGCCTTATCGGTGGGGGTTAACGTTACGACGAGTGCGGTGGGCAAAAGGTTCGAGCCAGGTTCCAGGCGGCAGGCTGACCGCTCGTCCGGCGGGCCTGTGGATTTGTTGAACGTCCGTTTATTCGCCCCGGCCATATCCATCACGGCGCCTGAGTTTTCTGATCCCTGAGTTTTCTGATCAATGCCTGCCGATAAAAAAATAGCCTGTCGTGAATAGCATGCCGAGCGGAGATACACCTGATGAACGACCTACCTGCAGTTAGCCCAGCCATTCAGCCTTTGCCCTTTGAGCCTTCATTCGAACAGATCCCTGAGGATGAAGCGCAGACCAGCAAGGAGTTGGCCGAAACCCTTCGCGGCATCATGCAAACCACTTTTGAAGACAGTGGGCATGCCACACGCAGCGTGCATGCGAAAGCCCACGGCCTGTTGCGTGGGCACATCACGGTGCTCGACAACCTGCCCGCCGCCCTGGCACAAGGCGCGTTCGCCAAACCAGTGAAGCTGCCGGTGTTTATGCGCTTTTCGACCAACCCTGGCGACGTGCTCGACGACAAGGTTTCCACGCCCCGTGGGCTGGCGGTGAAAATCGTCGGCGTAGACGGTCCACGGCTACCTGGCAGTGACGGTGAAGTGACTCAGGATTTCGTCATGCAAAACGCCAAGGCCTTTACTGCCGCAACGCCCAAGGCGTTTTTGAAAACCCTGAAGCTGTTGGCGAAGACCACCGACAAGGCTCCAGGCATGAAAAAAGCCCTGTCGGCGGTGCTGCGTGGTGTGGAAGCGACGATTGAATCGCTGGGCGGCGAAAGCGGCACCCTGAAGAGCCTCGGCGGCCACCCGCAAACGCATATCCTCGGCGAAAGTTTTTCCAGTGTGGTGCCGATGCTCTACGGCCCGTACTACGCCAAAGTGGCGGTGGTGCCGGTGTCTTCGAACCTGACCGCGCTGACTGATTTGCACGTGGACTTCGGCGACAACCCGAACGGCCTGCGCGCCGCAGTCGAAGCCTACTTTGCGCAGAGCGGCGGCACCTGGGAGGTGCGCGTGCAGTTGGCCACCGACCTCGACAAAATGCCGATTGAGGATGCCTCGGTGCAATGGCCTGAAGACCTCAGCCCGTATGTCACCGTGGCGCGTATCGAGCTTGAGCCGCAGGCGGCCTGGAGCCCTGAAAACGTGCAGAAAATTGACGATGGCATGGCGTTCAGCCCGTGGCACGGGCTGGCCGCGCATCGCCCATTGGGGGGTGTGATGCGCGTGCGCAAGCCTTCCTACGAGATGTCGTCGGGGTTCCGCGCCGAGCACAACGGCTGCCCGATGCATGAACCGCGACTGGCGCAGGATGCCGGGCCGTCAATCACGCCATAACGGCAGGTTCTCGTCAGTCAGCGTCCAGTGCGGCTGGCGGGGTTTGAGGCAGACCCCGCCGACCCAGCGCTCGTGGCTGGCGTGGTCGAGCCAATACGCATCTCCCTTAAGCACTGAGTGCCCCAAAGCGGTCAGTGCCAACCCGCGCCGAGGCCAGGGTTTCGCGCATCCAAGAGTGTGGGGCGAGCCTCGCGGAAGGCTCGGCCCCACTGCCACCTGAATGCTGGCCTTTACAAAATGCTTAACGGGTAGCTGATGATTACGCGATGTTCATCGCTGTCGCGTTGGGTGGTCACTTCCGTGCGCAACGAGGCGTGGCGCAAGGCAATGCTCAGGTTCTTCAACGGGCCTTGCTGGATCACATAGCTGACCGTGAGGTTGCGTTCCCATTCGCTTTTATCGCCGGTGGGCGTGCGTATGTTCGAGCCGCTTTCGTACATGCCGAGGAAGCTCAGGCCGGGTACGCCGACCGTGGCAAAGTCATAGCCGTAACGCACCTGCCAAGTGGTTTCGCCGGCGCGCTGGAATTTGCCGATCATCGACTCGGTCATAAAGTACGCCGTGGAACCGTCACCCTGGTTCAGCCACACCGCGTCGCTGTCGCCGCTGACTTGTTGCAGGCCGGCAGACAGTGTGTGGCCGTTGATCAAATACGTGAACTGGGCACTGCTCAGGCGGCTGTCGACTTTGCCTTTGGTCACGCCGTTGCCGTAGTAGCCAAAGGTGTAGAAGGCCGGATCGTTGCTGTTGGCGCCATCGGAGCGGTTGTCGAAGTGCCGCAGGTCGGTGCGCAGGGTGCCGGGGCCGATCTGCCAGTCGTATTTGAGGCCGAGGAAGTGCTGTTTGTAGAAGTCCTGAAGGTTGCCGTAGTAGTACTGCAAGGTCAGGTCTTTTGTCGCTTTGTAGTCGACCCCGGCGTAATAGAACTTGTTGACGAATTCACCGGTGACGGCATTGTTGGCGCCCGGAATCGACATGCCCATTTGGTTGCTTGAGCCGCGACCTTTTACGTGTTCCAACTGGCCGAGGGTGAAGGTGAAATGGTCGAGGTCTTTGGATTGCACCTGGCCGCCGTTGAACGTCTGTTGCAGCATGCGATCAGTGGCCATCACGACCGGCAGCATCGGCACCAGGGTGCCGTATTTCAGCTCGGTTTTGGCGAACCTGGCCTTGGCGGTCATGCCCAGGCTGCCGAACTCATCCACCGCACGGCCATCGGCGCCGGTGGGGAACACGTTGCCATTGAACGCGGTGTGTTGCGGGTTGTAGTGGCGACCTTTGCCGGAGTCCAGGCGCACACCGAACATGCCGATAGCGTCGACGCCGAAACCTACCGCGCCTTGGGTGTAACCCGACTCGAAGTTGGCGATAAAGCCCTGGCCCCATTCCTGGGTGTAGTTAGGGTCTGCTGCGCCGCTGCGGTTGTCGGCGTTACTGAAAAAGTTGCGGGCCAGCACATTCAGCTTGCTGTCTTCCACCAGCCCTGCGGCATAGCCTTGTTGGGCGATGAGCAGGCCGCAGAGGCCGGCCAAAACGGTGGGTGCGCGATTGAAAAGCTCCATCGGAGTGATCCCCATGTGTGATTAGTGTTTTTTGAGGGCAGTCAAAAGCGGCAGTGGTGTTTCTATTTTTTTTCAGGAGACAGGCAGTCGCACCGGCGGCAAGCGGTACAGAACGAACAGCGCCAGCACGCCAATTGCGGCGCACAGCAACAGGCCGACACCCACCGACTGGGCCAGCGCATCACGCGCCAGGTTCAGCCAGGGTGAAGGTTCAAGGGTGGCGTGCAGCAACACCTGCGGGTCGGCATACAGCGCCAGGCCTTCGGCGTTGCCCGCCGCGAGAAACACCCGCTGCAAGTTGCTGCTGTAGAGCAGGTTAACCAGCACACCCATGCCCGCCGTGCCGAGCAAGCCGCCGACCAATCGCAGCGATTGGGTCAGCGCCGTGGCGATACCGAGGAACTGGCGCTCGGCCAGGGTTTGCGTGAACACCGTGAGGTTCAGCAAGATAAATCCCAGGCCCAGACCCGCCAGCAAAATCAAACCGAGCAACAGGTTGAACGAGGCCCCACGCCCGACCAGCGCCAGGCCGAGGCACGCCAGCAGCAGCGCGACAAAACCCGCCAGCGGCAAATGGTTGGGGTTGCGCAACCGTGTGACCACGCGGCTATTAATGATGGCGCCAAGCGTGATGCTCAACGCCAGCGGCGTGATCAGCAGGCCGGCGTCTTGCGGCGAGTAGCCATAGGCGCCTTGCAGCAATAGCGGCAAGTAGAACAACAGCGAAAACATGATCGCGCCGGCGGCCATCGACAGCACGAACAGCAAACGCATGCTCGGCAAACTGAACAGCGCAACCGGCAGCAGCGCATGCGCGCAGCGCCGTTCCCAGTGCCACAACGCGATGATCGCGGCGATGCAAGCGAGCCCTAAACTCGCGCTCAAGGCCAGGCTCGAATGCCCCAGCCATTCCACAAACAGTTGCAGACTGCCCAGCGCCAGCGCGATCAACAGCGCGCCGGGCCAGTCCAGGCGAATGCCGCTGCGCTGTTGCGGGCGATACCAGGGCAGGTAACGCCAGGCGATCAGCAACGCCAGGCAACCCAACGGCAGGTTGATGTAAAACACCGAACGCCAGCCGTAAACGCCGGTGAGGTAGCCGCCCAGCCCAGGGCCGATTGCATTGACCACACTGAACATCGCACTCAACAACATTTGCCAGCGCAGGCGTTGGCGGGTATCGGGAAACAGTTCGGGGATGCAGGCGAACGCGGTGCCGATCAACATGCCGCCGCCCACGCCCTGCAGCGCGCGGCCGAGCACCAATACCAGCATGTCGTTGGCCACCGCGCAGGCCAGCGAGGCCAGGGTAAAAATCAGCGTGGCGGCCAGCACGAAGGGCTTGCGCCCGTAGTAATCGCCCAGCCGCCCGAAAATCGGAATGGTCACAATGGACGCCAACAGATAACCGGTGGCGACCCACGCATAGAGTTCAAAGCCATGCAGTTCGGCAACAATGCTCGGCAAGGCGTTGCCGATCACGGTCTGGTCCAGCGCCGAGAGCATCAGCACCAACGAGATGCCGAGCATGGCCAGCAAGGCTTGCTTGAAACTCAGGGGAGGGTGGGCTGCCACGCTCATCGTCGGTCCTCAGCGCAACGCAGCAACGGCAGCTTTGATGCGCGCGCAGCCTTGGTCGAGGGTGCTGATGTCGGTCGCAATCGACATGCGAAAAAACGGTGCCAGGCCATACGCGGTGCCCGCGACCACCGCCACGCCCTGGCTTTCCAGCAGGTACATCACCACCTCGCTGTCGCTGTGCAGCGTAGTGCCGTCGGGTGTGGTTTTACCCAGCAGGCCGGCGCAATTTACATACAGGTAAAACGCGCCGTCCGGCTTGCGGCAGCTCAGCCCTTCAATGGCGTTAAGCAGCTCCAGGCAACGGTCGCGGCGTTGCTGGTAAACCACCACGCTGTGCTTGACGAAGTGCTGGTCGCCGTTGAGTGCTTCGACCGCTGCGGCCTGGCTGATCGAGCAGGCATTGCTGGTGGACTGCGATTGCAGGGTGGCCATGGCACCGATCAGGTCGGCGGGGCCGGCGGCGTAACCGATGCGCCAACCGGTCATGGCATAGGTTTTGGACACGCCGTTGACCAACAGCGTGCGCGCGCTCAAGGCCGGTTCGATGGCCAGGATATGCGGGTTGTCGAGGCCGTCGAAACGGATGTGCTCGTAGATGTCATCGGTCATCAACAGCACCTGCGGGTAGTCCAGCAACACGTCGGCGAGTGCGCGTAATTCGCTGTGGCTATAGCTGGCGCCGGTGGGGTTGCTCGGTGAATTAAGCAGCAGCCAGCGGGTGCGTTCGGTGATTGCTGCGCGCAGTTGCGCAGGCGTCAGCTTGAAGCCGTTGTGCTCAGGGCAGGCGAGCGTCACCGGCTCGCCTTCGCAGGCCAGCACCATGTCCGGGTACGACACCCAGTACGGCGCCGGTATGAGTACTTCATCGCCCGCGCCGAGGGTGGCGGCGAAGGCATTGAAGATTGCGCTCTTGGCGCCGCTGGTGACCAGCACGTGCTGCGCGCTGTAGGTCAGGCCGTTTTCGCGCGCCAGTTTGTCGACAATCGCCTGGCGCAGTTCCGGGGTGCCGGCGTTCTGCGTGTAGCGGGTTTCACCGCGCTCGATGGCGGCGTTGGCGGCCTGGCGAATATTCGGTGGGGTATCGAAGTCCGGCTCGCCGACCACCAGGTTAATGATGGACTGGCCTTGGCGACGCAGCTCGTTGGCGCGGTCGGACGCGGCGCTGCTGGGCGATGGTTTGATACGTTGCACACGGGCGGCGATGCGGGAGGCGGTCACGGGCGTTCCTCGTTGATGGCGTTGACGGGGCCACAGTACGAGGCGCGGGGGAGGCGGCGATAAGACGAGATCGTTCTGGTTTGATAGGCACTGCTTATGGTTGGCTGCGCACCAAACAAGTGCGCCCAGCCCCGCGTGCTCCGGGCGGGTGCCTTGAGGGGTGGATGTGCGTCAGCCATAGCGAAGCCTTATGGCTGTGGCCTGGGTTTTGCACTCACTTGGGCACGCCTGCCGAATTTTTGATGGAGTGGTTAACGCAGATCAAAAGCGCTTTTGTGGGAGCGGGCTTGCTCGCGATTGCGGTGTATCAGATAAGTATTTTTCAACTGACACACCGAATCGCGAGCAAGCCCGCTCCCACAGTTTTGACCGAGTTCGGCTTGGGGTTGGTAAACCCAATAACGGGTATGTACCCAATCCAGCAAACACCCCTATGACGCGCAACAGCGCTGCATCAAACCCCCACTCATCCTTACAAGAGCACCGCCCACTTGAACCTGCGTCGATTGAAGTATTTCGTAAAGCTGGTCGACATCGGCAGCATGACCCAAGCCGCCGATGTGCTGCATGTGGCGCAACCGGCGTTAAGCCAGCAACTGGCAACCCTGGAAGCGGAGCTGCAACAACAACTGCTGATTCGCACCAAGCGCGGCGTCACGCCCACCGAGGCGGGCAAGGTGTTGTATGGGCACGCGCAAATCATCCTGCGCCAGTGCGAACAGGCCCAGAGCGACATCAACGCGACCGGCCAGGCGTTGTCCGGGCAGGTGTCGGTCGGGCTCGCACCGGGCACCGCCGCGTCGGCGTTGTCGCTGCCGCTGTTGCGCACGGTGCGCGAGCGGCACCCAGGCATCCTGCTGTACCTCAATGAAAACTTCGGCACCACGCTGAGTGAACTGATCATGAACGGGCGCATGGACATGGCCGTGCTCTACGGCGGGCGCGAAGTGCATGGCTTGAGTTTCGTCTCGCTGTTGCGCGAGCCGCTGTACCTGGTGAGTGCCGACCCTGCGATTGCAACGCGTGATGACATCCCGCTGGCCGAGCTGGCCGACATGGACATGCTGTTGCCGCGCCCCTACAACGTCATGCGCCGCCTGGTCGATGAGGCCTTTCTGCGCATCGGCCTGGGCGCGCGGGTGGTGGCCGAGATCGAGTCGTCGACCACGCTCACGGCGGCTGTGGCCGACCACTTCGGCTCGACCATCCTGCCGGAGTCGTCGGCGCGGGTGATGGTGGCTGCCACCTCGGTGCACATGTGCCGCATTGTCCAGCCCGAGGTAGAAGCACCGCTGGCGCTGTGCTTGTCCGGGCACTTGCCGTTGTCGGTGCCGGCGCAAGCGGTCAAGGCGATCCTGCTGGAATTGGTCGCGCAGATGCGTGGCAGCTTGATCTGAGTGGTCATAAGGTCGGCTTATCACCCCAAAGCCAAAGCGTCTTGGCTGCTTTTCGAGGGGCTCGGTAGATTGGGCCTATCCACTCAAGACACGCTCGACAGGCAGGGGCCGTACATGGATTCAGCACGTATCAAGGGGTTGATGGATTTGCTCGCCGAATCCGATCTGCTGGAACTGAGCCTCACCGAAGGCGACACCACGCTGCGGCTGTTCAAGCAGCCGGGGCAGGGTGTTATCAGCGCAGCGCCCAGCGTGAGCGTTGCGCCGCCACAACCGGTAGCACCCGCAGCCCCCAGCGCTGTGGAAATCAAGGCCAGCCTCTACGGCGTGCTGCACCTGACGCCCGCTGTCGGCGAAGCGCCCTTCGTGAGCGTTGGGCAAGCCATTGAGGCGGGCCAGACCGTGGCGGTGATCGAGGCGATGAAGATGTTCCACCCGGTCAAGGCCAAGGTCGCCGGCAACGTCCTCGCGGTGCTGGCGCAGGCCGGGGTTGAAGTTGAAGCCGGCCAGGCCTTGTTTCGACTCGGTTAACCCCCACGCGTATTGGTTATTCAGGTGACTACAATGTTCGATAAAGTGCTGATCGCCAACCGTGGCGAAATCGCCCTGCGCATTCAGCGTGCCTGCCATGGCCTGGGCATCAAGACCGTGGCCGTGCACTCCGAGGCGGACCGCCACGCGCAGTATGTGCAAAACGCCGACGAGTCGCTGTGCATCGGCCCCGCCGCACCCGGCCTGAGCTACCTGAACCAGACGGCGTTGCTGTTTGCCGCGAAGGTCAGCGGCGCGCAGGCGATTCATCCGGGTTACGGGTTTCTCTCGGAAAACGCCGGGTTTGCCGAGCGCATTGAAGCGGCGGGCCTGACGTTTATCGGCCCGAGCGCTGCCTGCATTCGCACCATGGGCGACAAAGTCGCTGCCAAGCGCGCCATGCGTGAAGCCGGTGTGCCGTGCGTGCCGGGGCCGGACTCAAGCATGCCGAACGACGATGCGAGCATCCTCGCGATTGCCGCTGAAATCGGCTACCCGGTGATCGTCAAGGCGGCGGGTGGTGGCGGCGGTCGCGGCATGCGCGTGGTGCACGAAGCGGCCGACTTGCTCGCCGCCATCGGCCTCACGCGTGAAGAAGCGCGCCTGGCGTTTGGCAACCCGGAGCTGTATATCGAGAAATTCCTCGGCCACCCTCGGCACGTGGAAATCCAGGTGCTGTGCGATGCCCATGGCCATGCGATCTGGCTGGGTTGCCGTGATTGCTCGCTGCAACGCCGACATCAAAAAGTGCTGGAAGAAGCCCCGGCACCGGGTATTGATCCTGCGCTGATCGCCAAGGTCGGCGAACGCTGCGCCGAAGCGTGCCGGCAGATCGGCTATCGCGGCGTGGGCACCTTTGAGTTTCTGTATGAGGACGGCGAATTCTTTTTTATCGAGATGAATACGCGCCTGCAGGTGGAACACCCGGTCACGGAGATGACCACCGGCATCGATATTGTTCAGCAACAATTGCGCATGGCGCGTGGTGAGGTGCTGAGCCTGCGCCAGCAGGATGTGCAGCTTAACGGGCACTCGCTGGAGTGCCGCATCAACGCCGAAGACCCGAACACCTTTATGCCGACACCGGGCCTTATCCAGCGCTGGGAAGTGCCGGGCGGCTTTGGTGTGCGCGTTGATTCGCATGTCACCACCGGCTATCGCGTGCCGCCGTATTACGACTCGATGGTGGCCAAAGTCATCACGCATGGCGCCACGCGCGAAGAAGCCATGGCGCGCATGCGCCTGGCCTTGAGCGAAATGCGTGTGGAGGGCATCAGCACCAATATCGCGCTGCACCGCGACATTCTTGACGACCCGGCCTTTTGCGCCGGCGGTGTCGACATTCATCACCTGGAGCGCTGGTTACAGCAAAGGAGTCCAACATGAGCACTGCCGATCGGCACGCTGGCCCGACCATCAGCCTGTTGGGCTCCAGCGCCTTGCTGTTCGAAGCGCCGGGCGAACTCGACCTGGCCCCGCAACAGCGCATCTGGAGCCTGGCTTTACTGGCCGGCGAATGGCCGGAAATTCGTGAAGCCGTCCCCGGCATGAATAACTTGATGCTGACGTTTCTCACGCCGCCGCGCGAGCTGGATGCACTCTGCGACCGCCTCTTGCAGGCGTGGGAACACAGCCAGCCGCTGCCGCTGCAAGGGCGTATCGTCGAGCTGCCGGTGGTGTATGGCGGCGAGTTCGGCCCGCACATGGCCGATGTGGTCGCCCACACCGGGCTGGACATCGAGACCATTGCCAACCTGCACTGCGAACCGTTGTACCCGGTTTATGCACTCGGCAGCCACCCCGGTTACTGCTACCTCGGCGGCATGGACCCACGCCTGGCCACGCCGCGCCGCCAAGTGCCGGTGCTGAATATCGGCGCCGGTTCGGTGTCGATTGGCGGCGTACAAACCGGCGTGTCTGCGTCGGCAGGCCCGAGTGGCTGGAACACCATCGGGCGTACCGAAATGGCTTTTTTTGACCCCGCCCAAACCCCGCCAGCCATCCTGCGGCCAGGCGATTTCCTGCGCTTGCGCATCGAGAGGATCATTCGATGATCGAGATTCTATCGGCCACCGCCCTGGCCACTGTGCAGGACTTCGGCCGCTTCGGCAGCCTGGGTTACGGCGTGGGTACTTCGGGTGCGATGGACCCGTTGGCGCTGGCCTTGGGCAATGTGTTATTGGCAAACCCCGAAGACGCCGCCGCAATTGAAATACCGCTGTTTCCGTTCGACGTGGGGCTGTTGCAGGACTGCGCGTTCGCCGTGACCGGCGCCGTGTGCGACGCCACCCTCGACGGCCAGCCGCTGCTGCCGAACTGGGTGTATCAGGGCCTCGAAGGTCAGGTGTTGAGCCTCGGTTACCCCACGTCAGGTAGCCGCGCTTACCTGTGCCTGGCCGGAGGCGTGGATGTGCCGATGGTGCTCGGCTCCCGCAGCACGCAACTGCGCGGCGAGTTTGGTGGACTGGACGGCCGCGCGCTGCAGCAAGGTGATCGGCTGGCGGCGTTACGCCCTGGCATCAGCCCATTGGCGTTGGACTTTGGGGTGTTGGCACCCAGTTTGGCGCTGCCCTTGCAGGTGGATGGAGTGCCCGCCATGCGCGTGCTGCCGGCCGCCGAATATGAACGTTTTCAGCCCGCCTCGCGTGCAGCCTTTTGGGCCGGTGAGTGGAAGATCACCACCCAGAGCAATCGCTACGGCTACCGGCTGCAAGGTGAGCCGCTGCTGCCTGTGGCGCCCATGGAAATTCGCTCGCACGGCATCGTGCCGGGCGTTATCCAGGTGCCGCACGGTGGCCAGCCGATTATCCAGATGCGCGACGCCCAACCCAGCGGCGGTTACCCCAAGTTCGGCAGCGTGATCGAGGCCGACCTGTGGCGGCTGGGCCAGGCGCCCATCGGCAGCACCGTGCGCTTTGTCGAGTGCAGCTACGGTGAAGCCGTCGAGGCGCTGCAAACCAATCGCCGTTACCTGCGCGAAGTCAGCCGCCTGGTGGGCCTGCACCGTGAGGGAGTTAACGCATGAACATCGACGAAATTCGCCAACTGGCGCAGTGGCTCAAGGAACACCATTTGGCCGGCGCCGAGCTGAGCCGACCGGGCGTGCACCTGGCGCTCAAACGCAGTGTTTCGGCCGAAAGCAGCGGGGCGGCGGCGCCTGCGCCCGTTGCGATTGAACCCGACGTGCTGCGAACCACCGGCCTTGGCCGTTTGCTGCTGACTCCTCCGCAACTCAGCGAACCGTGGGTGGCCGTGGGTGACCACATCAAGGCTGGTCAACTGGTCGCGCTGTTGCAAGTGGGCGAGTTGCTGTTGCCACAGCGCAGCCCTTACGCGGCGCGGGTGGTCGATGTACGCCTGCCGTGTGGCAGCACCGTGGGTTATGGCGAAGCCTTTATGGGCCTGGAGCGTCAGCCATGAAAATTGATTTGAACGCCGACCTCGGCGAGGGCTTTGGCCCGTGGTGCATGGGCGAAGACGAAGCGCTGATCAGTCTGGTTTCGTCCGCCAACGTCGCCTGCGGTTTCCACGCCGGTGACCCCTTGATCATGCACAACACGGTGCGCCTGGCCAAAACCTGTGGCATTGATGTGGGCGCGCATGTCGGCTTCCCGGACCTGGTGGGCTTCGGCCGTCGGCAGATGAACATCGAGATCAAGGAATTGGTCGCCTGTGTGATTTACCAACTGGGTGCGCTGGCGGGCATCGCGGCGGTCAACGGCCATCGCATGACCCACATGAGTTTCCACGGCGCGCTGGGCAATATGGCCGCTGCCGACGCCGCGCTGGCCGAGCCGTTGGTGCGCGCGGTGGCGGCGTTTGACCCCAGGCTGATCATCAGCTCTTCAAGCAGCCGTGCCATCGAAGGCGCGGCGGATAAATGCGGCTTGCGCGTGGCGACCACGTTTCTCGCCGACCGCGCCTATGACGATGACTGCTTGCTGGTGCCGCGCTCCGTCGAAGGCTCGGTGATCAAGCAACCCGCGGCGGTGCTGCGCCGGGTGCGGCAGTTGCTGGAGGAGGGCAGCGTGACCGCCCTCAGCGGCAAGCTGCTGAAGGTCCCGGCCCAGTCGATTCTGCTGCACGGCGACACCCCCGGCGCGGTTGAGCTGGCGCGTACCATTCGCCAGGAAATCGAGCAACTGGGCGGGCAGATTACGCCGATTTCGCAGCTGTTGGCCGCGTCATAAGCAGGCCTTATCGCCACACAACCATTGCGTCTTGGTCCAGCGCCTGAAGGCTGGATACAGTCGAACCATCACCCGTAGCACAAGGATTTCTCCATGCCATTTTCCGACTACAAAACCGCGCTGGTCACCGGGGCCTCCTCCGGCATCGGCGCCGCCGTCGTCGAACGTCTGTGCCAGGAAGGCGTGCAGGTGCATGCGCTGGCCCGCAGCGCCGACAAGTTGCAGGCACTCGCGGCGAAAACCGGCTGCATCGCCCACGCGATTGACGTAACCGACCTGGCTGGCCTGACCCGGCTGTTCGCCGAACAGCGCTTCGACATCCTGGTCAACAACGCCGGTGTCGACAAACCAGGCTCGTTGCTCAAGGCCGATGCCGCCGGTATCGACCTGCTGATCGACGTCAACTTGCGCGCCGTGCTGCACCTGGCGCGCCTGGCCTTGCCGGGCATGGTCGAGCGCGACTGTGGGCACATCATCAACATCAGCTCGATTGCAGCGGCCTACAACTTTGGCGGCAACTCCACCTATCACGCGACCAAGGCGGCGGTGAGCATGCTCTCGCGCCAGTTGCGCATTGATGCGTTCGGCAAGCGCGTGCGAGTTACCGAGATCTGCCCCGGGCGTGTCGCCACGGATATTTTCGCGCATGTGCACGGCGATTCCGAAGAGACCTACAAGCGCTTCGTCGAAGGGTTTGAATTACCGCAGGCCGAAGACATCGCCAACGCCATTGCCTTTGCGATTGCCGCGCCGATTGCCGTCAACATCGGCCACATGGAAATCACCCCGACCTTGCAAGTACCGGGCGGGCTTTCGACCGCACGGCCACAGGACTACCAGGGCTGACTACCCGCCGCTTTAAAAGAACGGATTGATCCGTCAGCGCTGCACCCCCGCCACGGCCACGCCGGGTGATTTTATTTTCTGCCCTAGCCCAATGCCGATAGGGATTGACCATGAAGCAAGACTTCGATTTGGCCGCGATCATGCAGGGCGAATATGCCGAGCTGATCGTCAAGGGCATCGAAATGACCTTGCAGCTGGCGTTATTCGCTTGGCTGCTGGCGATGGTGCTGGCGCTGACACTGGTGACGGTGCGCCTGACCGGCAATAAACTCGCCGACCGCCTGGTGGCGGGGTACGTGTCCTACCACCGCAATGTGCCGACCCTGGTGCAATTGATGCTGTGGTACTTCGGCGTGCCGACGCTGCTCAGCGAGTCTGCGCAGTTGTGGCTGGCCAACCACAACACTGAATACCTGTTCTCGGTGATTGCCTTGGGGCTGTGCCAGGGCGCGTACTTCTGTGAAGACATTCGCAGCGGCCTGCGCGCGATTCCCGCCGGGCAGACCGAAGCGTCAAGGGCGTTGGGCCTCGGTTACGTGCGCTCGATGCGCTATGTGATCCTGCCGCAAGGCGTGCGCAATTGCCTGCCGTCGCTGATCAACCACACCGTGCTGTTGTTCAAGAACACCAGCCTGGCGATGGCCATCGGCGTGATGGAACTGACCTACGCCACCCGCGAAGTCGAGAACTACACGTTCCGCACCTTTGAGTCGTACCTGGTGGCCACGCTGTTCTACCTGGTGTTTTCACTGCTGCTGATGGGCGCCGGCGCGTTGCTCGCCCGGCACTTCAGCAAAGCCCTGGCGAGGTAGACGGCCATGTTCGATATGTTTGCGATAGTCCAGCAAAACTGGACGCTGTTGCTGATCGGCCAATACCCGCACGGGCCGTTGGGCGGCCTGGCGAGTACGTTGATTTTGGCGGCGCTGGCGTTGTTGCTGGCGTTCCCGTTCGGTTTGCTGTTGGCGTTGGCGCGGGTCTCGCCGTGGAAAAGCCTCTACCTGTTCGCCACGGTGTGGGTCTACATCTTGCGCGGTATCCCGTTGCTGATGGTGATCTTCTGGACCTACTTCCTGGTGCCGTTGCTGATCGGTCATAACATCACCGGGTTCATGACCATGCTCTGCACGCTGGTGATTTACCAAAGCGCCTACCTCTGCGAAATCATTCGCGGCGGCATTCAGGCCTTGCCGAGCGGCCAGTACGAAGCCTCGCGCGCCTTGGGCCTGGGCTACGTGCGCACCACGCTCTGGGTGATTTTGCCGCAGGCGTTGTACAACGCGCTGCCCAGCTTGATCAGCCAGTTCATCTCGATCATCAAGGAAACGTCACTGGGCTATGTGATCAACGTGCAGGAAGTGACCTTTGCCGCCAACCAAGTCAACAACCAACTGCTGACCAAGCCGTTTCAGGTGTTTTTTATCCTGGCGATCATCTACTACCTGCTGTGTTTCGGCCTGACGCGTCTGGCCGGTTGGGTGGAACAGCGCATTGCGCGCAAGCGCCTGGGTGATGGCGGGCAAACCGTGCCCGGCCGTCCGTTGCTGACCACTGATAATTGAAGAGGGTTGCGCTCATGCATCCAATGATCATGTTTTCGAACATCAATAAATGGTACGGCGAATACCAGGCGCTCACCGACATCACGGCGCAAGTGCAACCCGGCGAAGTGGTGGTGCTGTGCGGCCCATCGGGCTCGGGCAAGTCGACCTTGATCCGCACGGTCAACCGCCTGGAAGACATTCAAAAGGGCCAGATTTTGTTCGACGGCCAGGACGTGCACGGCACCGACGCGCAGATCAACCGCTTGCGCAGCCGTGTGGGGTTCGTGTTCCAGAGCTTCAACCTGTTCCCGCACCTGTCAGTGCTGGAAAACATCACCCTGGCGCCCAACAAACTGCGCAACCTCAAGGGCGCGGCGGCAAAAACCAAGGCCATGGAACTGCTCGACCGTGTCGGCCTGGCGCACAAGGCGGGCGCCTACCCGGCGCAGCTCTCCGGCGGCCAGCAACAACGCGTGGCGATTGCCCGCGCCTTGGCGATGGAACCGCCGGTGATGTTGTTCGACGAACCGACCAGCGCACTCGACCCGGAAATGGTCGGTGAAGTGCTGAGCGTGATGAAAGGCTTGGCCAAGGACGGCATGACCATGATGTGCGTGACCCACGAGATGAACTTCGCCCGCGAAGTGGCCGACACCATCTGGTTTATGGACGCGGGGCAGATTCTGGAAAAGAGCACACCCGAGGCTTTCTTCAGCCAGCCTTCGCACCCGCGAGCGCAACGTTTTATCGCCGACCTGCGGGCCCATTGAGCTGCAGCGGCGTTGCTCCCTCTGCCCTTTTGCTGGTTCAACTTTCTGGAGATTTACCATGCGTATGAAGCACCTGTTGACCGCGCTGGCACTCGGCCCACTGACAATCGCGGTGGCTCAAGCCGACCAATTGAGCGACATCATGGCCAAGCAATCCTTGAGCTGCGGCGTGTACGCCGACGTACCGCCGCTTTCTGCGCCAGACCCAAAAACCCGCGAGCTGGTGGGCATGGACGTCGACCTGTGCAAAGCCCTGGCGAAGACCTTGGGCGTGGCCCTGGAGCTCAAGCCGTTGTCGGTTGAAGCGCGCATTCCCGAAGTAAAAATGGGCCGTGTCGACGTGATTTTCGCCAACCTGGCCTACACCAAAACCCGCGCCGAACAGATCCAGTTCAGCGACCCGTATTACATCGCCAAGGAAACCCTGGTGGTGCGCGCGGCGAATGCTGATCAGCCGAAAAGCTTCTTTAAGGACAAGCGCATCAGCTCGACCAAAGGCTCCACCTCCGAGCAGTCGATTCGCATGGCTGGCGCTACCCCGGTGACGTTCCAGGACACCGGCTCGGCTTACATGGCCCTGCAACAGAACAAAGTGGTGGGCTTGGTCACTAACACCATGACCGCGCTGAAATTGGTCAATCAGGCCAAGGCCGGCGGTGTGGAATTGGCGTTGGCCAAAGAGCCGATGGCGCTGGAGCCGATTGGCGCCGGTATGCGCCGTGATGAGCCGGCGTTTCTGGCCAAGGTTAACCAGGCGTTGATGACGATGGAGACGGCCGGGGAAATCGACGCGATCTGGGACCGCTGGATTGGCCCGAATACCGAGTACAAGATGGTCCGTGAGGACAAGGTACAGAGCTTGAGCGCGCTGAAGTTTGATCCGCTGCCTTAGCGCGAATAGCGCGGCCCGGGGTTGCTGGAGGTGAGCTTCAGTGGGAGCGGGCTTGCTCGCGATTGCGATACGTCAGATACGTATTTTTAACTGACACACCGCTATCGCGAGCAAGCCCGCTCCCACAGGTTGAGCCGCTGTGTTTGGCAGATTCGCACTCAGGGCTTATTTGTCCTTGCGCGCGTCCATGGTCTTCTGGTGCTCAGCCAGGAAGGGCTGCTCCGCCGGATCAAAACGGTCGATCCCGGCGGTAAAGCGATGCCAGTACGGATACAACGGCTCACGGCGCGTCACCGCTTCGATGCGCGCAAACTGCTCTTCGGTAAGCTTCAGTTCAGTCGCCGCCAAATTGTCACGCAAGTGTTCTTCAGTGCGCGCACCGACGATCAACGAGGTAATCCCCGGGCGGTCCTTAAGCCACGCCAGGCACGTACGCGCCACCGAAACACCGTGCTCGTCACCGACTGCCGCCAGCGTCTCGATAATATCCAGCGCGCGCTCCTGATCATGCACATAGGGTTCCGGCCAGCCGCTACCCTGACGCGTATTCGCCGGCGGCTTGCGCCCGCGACGTGTCGAACCGGTCAACAAACCTTCGCCCATCGGCCCCCACACCAGCGTACCCACCGACTGGTCCAGCGCCAGCGGCAGCAACTCGTACTCGGCTTCACGCGATTCCGGCGTGTAGTAAATCTGTTGGGTAATCGGTTTGAGCATGCCGTGCAGCTCGGCTTTACCCAAGGTTTTCATCATCTGCCAGGCAGTAAAGTTGCTGGTGCCGAAGTAGCGAATTTTACCCGAGCCGACCAACAGCCGCAGGGCTTCGAGCGTCTCCTCGATCGGCGTCATGCCGTCCCAGTTATGCAGTTGGTAGAGGTCGATGTGGTCGGTGCCCAAGCGCTTCAAACTGGCTTCGCAGGCACGGATAAGGTGGTAGCGCGACGAGCCTGAGTTGTTCGGGTTTTTATCCACCGGGCTGCGGCCCTTGGTGGCCAGCAGGATGTCGTGGCGCTTGTCGCCCAAGGCTTTGCCGACCACTTCTTCGGCCAGGCCGTGGGAGTAGAGGTCGGCGGTGTCGACCATATTCACCCCGGCGTCGAACGCGATATCGAACATGCGCTTGGCCTGAGGCACGTCCACCGAACCGCATTTTTCGAACTCGGCGCGACCGCCAAAGGGCACGGTGCCGAGGATAATTTCGGATACCAGCAGGCCCGAATGGCCCAGTTGTCGGTATTGCATGTCGTCTCCTACTTTTACGTTACACGTGAAGGTGTGAACGACGTGGGTGGCGATAGTTTGAATTTTTTCATGAAATCTTGCCGCGCCTGCCGCACCATTACGCCCGACATGACCAAGAGGAACATCGCGTCCATGAGCGCACTGATAGAAACCCGCGCCCTCACGCGCAGCGATGAGCGTCGCCAGGTGGCGTTGCTGCAGCCCACCGATTTCACCTTGAACCGCGCCGATCGCGTGTCGATCACCGGTTCCTCCGGCTCCGGCAAAAGTGTGTTTTTGCGTGCGCTGGCGCTGTTGGATACACCAAGCGGCGGGCAGATTCTGTGGAATAACCAGCCAATCGTGAATGCACAGATTCCGCACTATCGGAGCCACATCAGTTACCTGTCGCAGCGCCCCGCGCTGATTGAGGGCTCGGTGCAAGATAATCTGCGTTTCCCGTTTGGCCTCAAGACCTTGCGCCAGCGCAGTTTCGATCTGCCGGCGGTCACCGCGTTGCTCGGGCATGCCGGTAAAACCCCGGACTTTTTGGCGAAAAATGCGGGTGACCTGTCGGGCGGCGAGTCGCAGGTGGTTTCGCTGATTCGCACGTTGCAACTGAACCCCGAAGTGCTGTTGCTCGACGAACCCACCGCAGCCCTGGACCCGGCGTCGTCGCGCGAGGTCGAGGCACTGATCGAAGCGTGGTTTGCCGGCGATGCCGCGCGTGCTTTTATCTGGGTCTCGCATGACCTGGATCAGGCTCAGCGAATGAGCACGATCCACCTTCAGATGGCTGCCGGTGTGTTGAGCGGAGCAGACCCGCGATGAATTATCAAAACCTCACGGCGCTCGACATGGGCATCGCCGCTTCACTGATTCTGGTCAACGGCGCGCTGTCGCTGCTGTTGCGACTTGGGTTGGGGCGCCAATTGTTGTGGGCAGCGGTGCGCACCGTGGTGCAACTGCTGGCCATCGGTTACTTGCTGGGTTGGGTGTTCGAGTTCGCCTATTGGTACGTGGTGCTGCCGCTGATGTGTGCGATGACCTTGATTGCCGGCCTCTCGGCGGCAGGGCGCGGGCGCCGGACTTATCACGGGCAACGTGTGGACAGTATTGTATCGGTGTGGGGCAGTTCGTGGCTGGTCACCGCGGTCGGGTTGCTTGCGGTGATCCGCATCCATCCGTGGTACGAGCCGCAGTACGCGATCCCGATTTTGGGGATGATCCTCGGCAACACCCTGACCGGCGTGTCGTTGGGCATTGAGCGCATGACCCAGGAACTGACCTCGGGCCGCAACACCATCGAGATGATCCTGGCGCTCGGCGGTTCTCGCTGGGAAGCGGCGCAGGAAGCGATCCGCCAGGCGGTACGCGCCGGGATGATTCCGACGCTGAACCAGATGACGGTGGTGGGCATCGTCAGTTTGCCAGGCATGATGACCGGCCAGGTGCTGGCAGGGGAGAGCCCGGTGGATGCAGTACGCTATCAGATCGTGATCATGTTTCTGATCGCTGCGTCGTCGGCGCTGGGCACCGTGGGCGCGGTGCTGCTCACGTATCGGCGGCTGTTTTCCAAGAGCCACCGGTTTTTGCGCGACCGACTGGAAGAGCGCTGACGGCTAGTCGCGGGTTTGTTTGGCAAGCGGCCTTTCTATGGCAACTGGGCTTTCTGTGGCGAGCAAGCCCGCTCGCCACAGTTTTTAATCACACGCCCACCATCCATTTGGCCAAACCATGTCGCCCGCTCACACCCAATTTAGCCGCGGCGCGTTTCAGGTAGGTTTCAATCGAGCTGTTCTTGACGCTGAGTTTTTCCGCCATCTGCGGCACGGTGCCGCCGGTTAGCAGGCCCAGGCACACTTCCTGCTCGCGCGCCGACAGGGTGATCTCGCTGAGCGACAAACGCTTGTAGAACTCGCGCTGTAACTGCGATTGCTCCAACACGTTGAGCGCCGGCTCGGTGTCGGTATGCGGCGAATGGCGCAGGATCTGCGCATGCCGCTCCATCAGCGGTAACAGCGTCTCCGACAGGCTTTTGAGAAACGATAACTCAACCAGCGAGAAGCTTTGCTGGGAGGGTAGGCGGTAGAGCGAAATCACGCAGCGTCGATTGCCCTGGCGCGACACCAGGTTGCACTGGTGCGAGCTGCCAAGCGGGTGTGCGCTGTCGGCTTTGGCCTTCATCTGGATCAGCAACGGGTCCTGCATGTGCAGCATCTCGTGCAGCAGCGGGTGGTCCTTCAGCGGGTGCAGCGTCTGCGGCGCGGACAGGCCGCTTTGCAGCCCTGCGCTGCCCAACAGCTTAATATCCCGCACGCTGTCGCGCAGGTCATCAAGGGTCCATTCGCTGAGGTCTACCAAATGAATCGGCACCCACTTTTCGACCAGATGCAACATGTGGGCAGCGAAGTTCTCGTGACCACTGGTTGAAATCAGTTCGCCCAGTTCTGCATAGAAGTGCGGGCTCTGTGTGTTGCCAATATTAAGCGTCAGACTCATAGCCATCTCATTGATCTCGAAAAAAGTCGATGGACGCCCTGGGTCTGTAGCGGGCTATCCGTGCACCTTAAACGCAACGCGGCGTTTGAAAATCATTTAGCCATAGCGATTCATCCTACGTATGTAGCGGAATCAAGGGACACAAACTGCCATAAAAACCGCGTCATTAATTCGACGTTTCTTACAGACTATTCGCTTGGCGGTAGGTGCAGGATAGTCACTGATATCGGTTAAATTGCTGATAAATATAAATTTTCTACTCGCGTAGGGTAGTTGGTTTGGCATCGACATCGGCCAAATGTAGCCAATCTCTTACATTCATTTAATCGTTTCAGCAGTGAACCTTCAGCCAAGCCCGTTTGTGCCGGTCACCTGTCCGGGTTTCGGGTGACAGACAGGTGTTGGTCGGCATGCTCAAATCCGCCAATTTCGTCGTAATGGGTCACCCTGCGCGGCCAGAGCCTGACACCCATGAGAAGGATCTTATGACGCATCCCGACTGCCTGCCGACCCGCTTCCCCCTCACTGCCGCCCAACACGACATCTGGCTTGACCAACTGCGTGTGGGCGATTCGCCGCTGTACAACATTGGCGGCTATGTGGATTTCGCCGGCGCCGTGGTGCCGGAACTGATCCAGCGCGCCGTCGAGCGGTTGGTGGCCAGGCACGATGCGTTGCGCACTCAACTGCACAGCGATGCCGATGGTTTGCCGCGGCAAAGCTTCGCCACCATGTTGGCGGCGCAGGTCCCCGTGCATGATTTTTCCGCGCTGCCAGACCCGTCAGCCGCCACCCAGGCGTTGATGCACGCGCACATGGCGCGGCCCTATGCGATGGCGGGTGAGCCGTTGTTTGGCTTTTTTCTGGTCAAGCTCGCCGAGGACCATTACCGCCTCGGCACCCAGGCCCATCACCTGATCCTCGATGGCTGGGGCTTTGGCCAGATGCTGCAGTCGCTCGCATGCCTCTACACCGAGCTTGAACAAGGCCTGCCACCGCAGCCGCTGGCGCCGTCTTATGTCGACTTTATCGACACTGACCAGCGCTATTCGCAATCCGCGCGTTACGCCAGTGACCGTGCCTACTGGCTGGACAAATACCAGGTGTTGCCCGAGCCGTTGTTAACCCCGCGGCACAACGCGCAGGCGTCGAGCAACAGCCTGGTGCAAGCGTTTCCGGTGGAGTTGCTCCAGCGCATGCAAGCATTGGCCGGCCGTTACCAGGCCTCGGCTTTTCATGTGTTGCTGGCAGCGCTGTCGGTGTATTTCACGCGTACCAGCCAGCGTGATGAATGGGTGGTGGGGCTGCCGATTCTCAACCGGTCCAACGCACAGTTTCGCGCCACGGTGGGCTTGTTCACTCAGGTCAGTGCGGTGCGGTTTCAGTGCCCGGAACAGTTGACCTTCGGCGAGCTGGTGCGCGGTGTGCGCGACCAGCTCAAGCAGGATTTCCGCCACCAGCGTTACCCGTTGAGCGAGATGAATCGTGAGCTGGGCCTGCGCCGAACCGCTCGCAGCCAGTTGTTCGACCTGTCGGTATCGTTTGAGCAGGACGAGCATGACCTGCGTTTTGGCCAGGTGCAGGCACGGGCGATCAAGGTGTCCAACCACCATGAAACGCTGCCGATTGCCATCCACCTGCGCAGCAACCCGTGCCAGGGCACCGCGAGCCTGCATTGCGTGTACAACGAGGCGTATTTTCAGCACGACGAGGTGCAGGCGTTGGCGCAGCGTTTCACGTGGCTGCTGGAACAGGGGCTGGCAGATGCCGGGTTGACCGTCGCTGAATTTTCCCTGGTGACACCTGCCGAACTGGCGCAACTTCAGCGCTGGAATACCACCGCGCAAGCGCCTGCCAGCGTGCACACCCTGCACGCGCGAATTGAAGCGCAAGCCGCGCGCACACCGCAGGCCGTGGCGGCCGTGTACCAAGGCCAACAACTGACCTACACCGAGCTGGATCAACAGGCCAATGCCTTGGCCTATACGCTGCTGGATCAAGGCGTGCAGCCGGATGACCGGGTGGCGATTGTGGCCCGACGCGGCCTCGACACGTTGGTCGGGCTGCTTGCGGTGCTCAAGTCCGGCGCCTGTTATGTGCCGGTGGACCCGGCGCATCCCGCCGAGCGCCTGCATTACCTGTTGCACGACAGTTCACCGGTGGTGGTGCTGACCCAACCCGACTTGCTGCATCGCTTGCCGGCATTGGATGTGCCGGTGATTCGGCTCGGCAACCTGCGCGCTCACCTCGGTGGCAGCCCGCGTGTGGCGGCCACGCCGGGCAACCTCGCCTATGTGATCTACACCTCCGGTTCCACCGGGTTGCCCAAGGGCGTGATGGTCGAGCATCACACTGTGTCGAATCTGGTCGACTGGCATTGCCAGGCGTTCGACCTGCACGCGGGCAGCCACACTGCCAGCGTCGCCGGCTTTGGTTTTGATGCGATGGCCTGGGAGGTCTGGCCGGCACTGTGCGTGGGCGCCACGCTGCACCTGCCGCCTGCGCACGATGACGCGCAAGACATCGATGCGCTGCTGAGCTGGTGGCAAGCGCAGCCCCTGGATGTGTGCTTTTTGCCGACCCCGGTGGCCGAGTACGCCTTCAGCCAGCGCCTGCAACACCCGACCCTGCGCACCTTGTTGATCGGCGGCGACCGCCTGCGCACTTACGCCCGGGCGCAGACCTTTGCGGTGATCAACAACTATGGCCCAACCGAGGCCACGGTCGTCGCCACCTCCGGGCGCGTCGAGGTGGGCCGGCCGCTGCATATCGGCGGGCCTATCGCGAATGCCATGGTGTACTTGCTGGATCAACAACAACGCTTGGTGCCGATCGGTGTGGCGGGCGAGTTGTACGTCGGCGGCAAGGGCGTGGCGCGCGGTTACCTGAACCGCGCCGAACTGAGCGCCGAGCGCTTTATTGATGACCCTTTCAGCACTGGCCGCCTGTACCGCACCGGCGATTTGGCGCGCTGGCTGCCCGACGGCAACCTCGAATACCTGGGGCGTAACGACGACCAGGTAAAAATCCGTGGCATGCGCATCGAACTCGGCGAAATCGAAGCCGCGCTGGCACACCATCCGGCAGTCACGGAAGCCGTGGTGCAGTATCGCGAGGGGCAGTTACTGGCCTGGTTTATCGAAAAGCATCCCGTCGATATCGAAGCATTGCGCACCCATCTGCAAGCCTCGTTGCCGGACTACATGCTGCCGGTGGCCTATGTGAAACTGCAGGTTTTGCCGCTGACCGCCAACGGCAAACTCGACCGCAAGGCCTTGCCTGAACCCACCCATCAAGCATTTGTGACGCGCGTGTTTGAGGCGCCGCTGGAAGGTGCGGAAAGTACCCTGGCGCAGATCTGGGCCGAGCTGCTGCAGGTTAAACAGGTGGGCCGCCACGATCATTTTTTCGAACTCGGCGGGCATTCGCTGCTGGCGGTGCAACTGGTGCAACGCATGCGTCAGGCCGGGTTGCAAGCCGATGTGCAGGTGCTGTTTGGCCAACCGACGTTGGCCGCGTTGGCCGCGGCGAGTGCCGGCAGCGAGGTCGAGGTTGCGGCCAATCGAATTCCGCCAGGTTGCACCGCTATCACCCCGGACATGCTGGCGCTGGCCGAACTCGACGCGCCGAGCCTTGCGCGCATCGTCGCCGGCATCCCCGGCGGGGCGGCCAATGTGCAGGAAATCTACCCGCTGGCGCCGTTGCAGGAAGGTTTGCTTTACCACCACATCACCGACGAGCGTGACCCGTACCAGCAACAGGCGCTGTTCAGTTTTGCGCGCCGCGAGCAATTGGATGCGTTTGCCCACGCCTTGCAACAGGTGATCGACCGCCACGATATTCTGCGCACCAGCCTGGTGTGGGACGCCCTTGAGCAGCCAATGCAAGTGGTCTGGCGCCAAGCGTTGTTGCGTGTTGAAGCGCTGTGTGAACAGGCTGCACCGCTGGACTTGCGCCAAGCGCCGCTGATGGCCCTGGATTACGCCGAAGAGCCACACAACCAGCGGTGGGTCGCCAGGTTACGCTTCCATCACTTGGTCAACGACGCCACGTCGACCACGCTGCTGTTGGATGAAATTCGCGCGCACCTGCTCGGCCAACAGGCGCAGTTGCCGGTGCCGGTGCCTTATCGCAATGTGGTTGCGCAGGCCCGCTGCGCGGTGCGCCAAGCCGCGCACGAGGCGTTCTTTCGTGAGCGCTTGGCCGACGTTGACGAGCCGACCCTGGCCTTCGGTTTACACGAGCGTCAGGCCGATCGCGCGGACACTCAAGCATTCGAACAGCCGCTGAGTGACGCCCTCAACCAACGCTTGCGGGCACAGGCGCGTGCCTTCGGCGTCAGCGCCGCCAGCCTGTTTCACCTGGCCTGGGCGCAGGTGCTCAGCCGTGTCGCAGGCCGCGATGACGTGGTGTTCGGCACCGTGTTGCTTGGGCGTTTGCAAGCCGGTGAGGGCGCCGACCGGGCGCTGGGCATGTTCATCAATACCTTGCCGCTGCGCGTGCGCCTGGCCGGGCAAACCGTGCTTGATGCAGTCAACGACACCCACGCCCAACTGAGCGCGTTGCTCGCGCATGAACAAGCCTCGCTGGCGCTGGCCCAGCGTTGCAGCGGCGCCTCACCGCTGTTCAACAGCTTGCTCAACTACCGCCACACGGCTGCCGAAACCGACATGAACCTGGTGCCGGGCATCGCCTTGCTCAGCAGCGAAGACATCCTCAGCTACCCGCTGATGCTCACGGTTGATGATATTGCCAGTGGCTTTCGTCTCAAGGCCAAGGCGCCGCGCCAAGTCGGTGCCGAGCGGCTGCTGAGCTACCTCGACACGGCCTTGCACGGCCTGGTGCACGCACTTGAACAGGCGCCGCAACGGCCCTTGCGCGAGGTGCAGGTGCTGCCCGCCGGCGAATTGAAAACGCTGTTGCTGGACTTTAACGCCACCGCGACCGAGTACCCCGAAACCCTCACCGTACAGGCGCTGTTTGAGGCCCACGCGCGGCACATTCCGCATGCTGTCGCGGTGCAGGCCGGCGAGCAGCAACTGACCTACCGTGAGCTTAACGAGCGTGCCAACCAGTTGGCCTTCCACTTGCGCGAGCGCGGGGTGCAGCCGGATTCGCGGGTGGCGCTGTGCGTTGAACGCGGGCTGGATCTGGTGGTGGGCTTGCTGGGTATTCTCAAAGCGGGCGGTGCCTATGTACCGCTCGACCCTGGCTACCCGCGTGAGCGACTGGCCTACATGCTTAAAGACAGCCAACCCGTGGCGTTGCTGGTACACGCGGCCACCCGCGATGTGCCGGGCGAGGTGTCGATTCCGGTGCTCGACTTCGACCACTGCGCCTGGCGCCAGGCGCCCACCGGCAACCCAACGGTGCCGGGTTTGAGCGTCGCCAACCTGGCCTACGTGATGTACACCTCGGGTTCCACCGGCACGCCCAAGGGGGTGATGATCGAACACCGTGGCCTCGGCAACCTGATGCACTGGGGCTCTCAACTGTGCCCTGACGCCGAAGGCGGTGCGCTGTTGCAACGCGCGCCGTTCAGCTTCGACGGCTCGGTGTGGGAACTGTTCTGGCCGTTGACCAATGGCATGCGGCTGGTGCTCGCGCGGCCCGATGGCCATCGCGAACCGGCTTACCTGGCGCAGGTGATTCGTGAACAGCAGATCAGCGTGATCAAGTTTGTGCCAGCGATGTTGCAGCAGTTTCTTGAGCTGGACGAGTCGGCGCTGTGCACCAGCCTCACCGACGTACTCTGCGGCGGCGGTGAACTCACCGAAACCCTGGCGCGCGGCGTACAGGCGCGCTTGCCCACTGTGCGTTTGCACAATGTCTACGGCCCCACTGAGGCGACGGTGGACAGCAGCGCCTGGACCCTGGAACCCGGCGCGCCAGTGCCGCCGCTGCAATTGCCGATCGGTCGGGCGATCAATAACACGCGCCTGTACGTGCTGGACGAACACGACCGGCCGGTGCCCATCGGCGTCAGCGGCCAACTGCACATCGGCGGCGTCGGTGTTGCGCGGGGCTATTTGGGGCTTGAACAGATGAGCGCCGAGCGCTTTATCGACAGCCCTTTCGTGAAGGGTGACCGGTTATATCGCACCGGCGATCTGGTGCGGTACTTGCCGGATGGCAACCTGGCGTTTCTAGGGCGCAATGACTTCCAGGTCAAGCTGCGTGGGGTGCGCCTGGAGCTCGGCGAAATCGAGTCACGCCTGGCCGCGCATCCAGCGTTGCGCGAAGTCGCGGTGCTGATTCGCGACGAGCGTTTGGTTGCTTACTTCACCCCGCGTGGCGCAGTGCCGAGCCTCGAAGCGTTGCGTGCGCATGTGCTGGAGCAACTGCCGGAATACATGGTGCCCGCGGCCTTTGTGCAGCTCGACGCATTGCCGCTCAACCCCGCCGGCAAACTCGACCGCAAGGCACTGCCGGCGCCGGGTGTGGAGTCGGTCGTCAGCCGTGCCTACGAGGCGCCGATAGGGCCGGTGGAAAATCTGATGTGCGGTATCTGGGCCGACGTCTTGAAGCTTGAGCGGGTAGGGCGCCACGACCACTTCTTCGAACTCGGTGGTCACTCGTTACTGGCGGTAAACCTGGTGGCGCGGCTGCGCAAGGCCGGGTTGGAAGTTGATGCGCGCACGCTGTTCAGCCAGCCGACGCTGGCGCAACTGGCCGCCGCCACGCTGACCTCAACGCAGCGTGTGGAAACCCCACAAACCGCGATCCCCCAGCTCAACCGCCGCCGTAGAATTTGAGGCCAGAATGCAGCTTTTAGGGGGGCTGGGCTTTTCAAGCTCAAAAGCAGGCGGTCAAACTGTGGGAGCGGGCTTGCTCGCGATGGCCTCAACCCGGTGCGCCTGGTGTCCCGGGGTGCCTGCATCGCGAGCAACCCCGCTCCCACAGAAAGGAGATCTGCTGTGTACTCTAAACCCGCTTTTGATCGGCTTTAACCGCTCAGGCCACCGTGCGACTGGCCGATCATCTCGGCGTGGGAATAAACGCCACACTGCCGCCCTCACGTTTTTGAAACAGCCGCTCGCCATTGTCCGGCTGGGTGGTGATTACCTGATGATCCGCGCCCAGGTAAGCCAGTGGCGTCGGGTCGTCTTTGGTGTACTGCGCGACGATAATCGTGTGGCGAGGGTCGAAGCCCTGGCCGCTGGTTTTTTCCAGCCAGGCCATCAACGCGGCGCTGTCGCCCTGGCGTGGGAAGTCTTGGGTTTCACTGACGTAGTAGAACGGCTTGCCGCCATTTTGAAGGTACATCGGCAGCTTGTTATCGACCTCCACCAGTACCATCTGCCAGTGGTTCCACGGCGCGCTTTTGACGGCTTCGGCTTTTACATCCTCAGCGAAGCGGGTCACGCCGCCGTTGCCGGTGGTCCAGGGGTAGATCACGCCAAGCACCAGCAGCAGCAAGCCTGCGGTGATGCCAAACGCCTTCTGCCAGCGCGGCCAACTGGCGGGCTTTTTGTGCAGGCGTTCACTCAGCCACCAGGCGCCGAGCAATTGCGCAAATGGCACCAACGGCAGCACGTAGTAGCTGCGGCGGCTGCCACTGGCGGTGAAGAACACAAACAGCAGGCCCAGGCCCCATACCAGCCAGCGCACGTTGGCGGGCGTGTGTTTCCAGTTGCGCAGCGCCAACGCCACGCCGAGCAGCCAGCACGGTGCCCATGGCAGGGTGTAGGCGGGCAGGTAAATCAGGTAGGTGTAGATCGGCCCCATGTGGTCGAACGGGTCGAAGAAGCGCACCACGTTTTCCTTGAACACCAGTTCAAGGCCGCTCTCGCCGTAGGTCGGCGCGCCATAGACGTGCGACAGCACAAAGGGAATCGCATAAAACGCAGCGGCAATCAGCACGGCCAGCAACAGGCGCAGGTTGAGGTGGCGTTTGTAGCGCTGCTCGCTGAGCAGGTGCGGCAACAGCACCAGGCCCGGTAGCACAAAGCCGATCAGGCCTTTGAACAGCGACGTCACCGCCAGCAGCAAAAAGAATACCGTGTAGCGCCCGAGCCGGGTGTCATCTGGCCCGCGCCAGTACCACCACACCGCCGCCAACACGCCACACACGGTGAGTATGTCCGCCGTGGCAACCCGGCCCCAGAACAGAAAGTAGAAGGTGGTGGCGAGCATCCAGCCGGCAATCAGCCCGCTGCCTTTGCGCAGCAAGCGTTCGCCGATCAAGTAGACCAGCCAGATGCTCAGCCAGGCTGCAATGACCGATGACAGGCGCAGCGACCACGGCCCAAGCCCGCCCATCAGGCCGGCTGACGCGGTGATCAGCCAATAGGAGGGCAGGGGTTTATCGTAGTAGGGCGCGCCCTTGAGGAACGGGTCGAAATAGTCAGCGCTTTGCAGCATCTGCAAGGCGATGTTGGCCCAGCGGGTTTCCGGCCCCCACAAGTCGCGACTGCCCAGCCCCAGCAACAGCAGCAATGCCGAGACGCTCAGCAACAACACCAGGGCGCCGCGTTCGGTTTTCCAAAAGCTCATGGGGGGTTCTCATGGCAGGCGTAACGTTAGGGAAGCTTGGGGTAAATAATCAGTAGCAGGGCGCCCTTGCGATAGCGTGTGCCGCCCGCTGGCAATTGCCCTTCTTCGCGATGTTCGCTGGTGCTTTTGACGCGCATCAACACCCCGACCGAACCCTGTTGGCGAGCCTCGGCCAACCACGGCTGTACGCTTTCCAGGCTGACCTTGCGATGCTCCGCGTCTGCATAGTTGAGGCCGTAGCTCAGCTCGCCTTCGGTGTCATAAAACGCGACGTCAGGCCGACGCAGGCGCCAGGCCAATGCGGCGGCTGAGCCCAACTCATTGCTGATTAAAGCATGGGTTTGTTGCAGTTCATCCAGATGTTCAAGCACGAACTGGTCGGGCATTTCGGTCGCGGTGATCGCGTGCGGCATGCCCGCCGGCAGCAGCGCCACCAGCAAGCCGATACCCAGCGCAGGCATGGCCCACAACGTCAGCGGGCGCAAGGCTTGCAGCAAGTTGACCAGGATCCAGCCGAGCAGCACGATAAAGCTCAGTGACAGGCTGAACATTTCAGCGTGGCTGTTGCCGTACAGCGGCTTGTCGATTTGCAGGTAGATCAACGTCACCATCGCGCCGGCGCCAATCACGAAGTTGAGCAGGCCGTTGATGCGCAGCGAACGTGTTTCGCCGCGGCTGATCAGGTCGATCAACGCGTGCCCCATCAGCAGCGCCAAGGGCAGCAGGCACGGCATGATGTAGGTGGGCAGCTTGCCGTTACTCAGGCTGAAAAAGCCCAGCGGCAGCAGCAACCACAGGGCCAGGAAGACAATCGCCGGTTGGCCTTTGTCTTTCCATATTTTCAGCAGCGTGCTTGGCAGCAGCCCGGCCCATGGCAAGCACGCCACCACCATGATCGGCAGGAAGAACCACCACGCGCGTGCATGTTGTGCATTGCTCGCGGAGAAGCGGCGGATATGTTCGTGCCAGAAAAAAAACCGCCAGTAGTCCGGTTCCTGCAGATGAATCGCCCACACCCACGGCAGGCAAATCAGCAGCGCCAACCCAATCGCCAGCGGGCCGTAGCGCAGCAGTTCAGCCAGCCGACGCTGCCAGAGCATGTACGGCACAGCGATCAGCACCGGGAGCATCCAGGCCAGAAAACCCTTGGTCATAAAGCCCATGCCACAGGCCACGCCCAGCGCCGCCCAGGCGCCAAGCCGAGCGCGAGGCGTGCGGCTGTCGAGGGCAAACCACAGCGCAACCAGGCTGAGGTTGACCCAGAAGGTGAACTGCGGGTCGAGGTTGGAATAACCCGCTTGGCCAGCCACCAGCCCAAAGCTCATGTAGAGCAGGGCGCAGGCAAAACTTTTGCGAGGGTCGTTCCACAGGCGCCGCGCGATAAGGTAAGCCAGCACGACGCTGAGGCCGGTGGTCAAGGCCGAGGCGATGCGCACGCCGAACAGGTTTTCACCGAACACCGCCTGGCCGAGCGCGATCAACCAATAGCCAGCGGCGGGTTTTTCGAAGTAGCGCACGCCCATAAAGTGCGGTGCGACCCAGTTGCCGCTCAGCAGCATTTCCTGGCTGACCTGGGCGTAACGGGTTTCATCGGGTATCCACAAGCCGTGCAGGCCGGTAGGCAATAAATAAAATACGGCGAAGGCGAGTAGCAACAGATGCAGAGGTGTGAACCGGGTCATGAAAACGCCGCTCCTTGACGTTCAATGGGTAACAAAGAGTGTGTAAAAGTAATAGCGGAAAGAATCACAATGTTCACTAAGTGGCTGAAAGTATTCATGACATGCTCAAGTAACGGGCGCAGTTAAACATGCCAGAAGAGGGCTGTCGTTTTGCTGAACATGGGAGGGTGCAAACGTTAAAGAATGTAACTACAAGGTCTTCATGACGGCAGCCCACGCCTGGCTGTTCATGATGCCAAGCGTCTCGAACTTACCGTTGGCCAGTAACCGAACGAACAAGGCACTGCCGTATTCGGGGAACGTGGCGTGGGGGAAACCCAAGCTCTTTTCGAAGTCCGCGATGCAGCCGCTGTGCGTCACGAATACCAGGTTGCGCCCCGGCTGTTTGTGGCTGAGCAGTTCTTCGCCGATGGCCGCGCCGCAAATGGCTTGCTGGCTCGACGTGAGCTCGGCCTTGCCGAACATGAAATGCGCGGTTTGTGCCGTGCGCGTGATAGGGCTGGCGAGGATGTCGCTGTGCTCCATGCCGAGCGTGGTGAACGCTTTACCGAGCAATTCGGCTTGTTGGCTGCCCACTACCGTCAGGCCATCCGGTGGGCCAAGGCAGGGGTTGCTCGAGCGATCGCAGCGTTCTTCATGGCGCACCAGTACGATCAAATCGCCATCGCGCCAACTCGGCAGTACTTGCGAGGTCAGCAAGCGATTGCCGATGCCCAGGTCATGCGGCGACGACGGCCAGAGCACGAAGCAGGCCACCAGCAGGGCAATTACTACAAGGCCTGCGCAGCCCGTTCGCAGCCGTTTGAGATAGGCCCGGCGCGAGCGCGGTTTAATCAAGCTAACGTCAACCACATCATTCACCATGGGCACTGTCGGCAGTGTTTTATTAAATAGGCGCAACGCGTTGAGGCATGCCAATAATCGGGCAAAAGCCTGTCACAGGGCTGCTGTCTTTTCGCTGAACACGCGGCGGTTAAAAGTTGCCGTGAAGGGCAACTAAAAAGTTGCCGGTTATCGACGCTTGGTGGGCAATTTAGAGCGGTGTGGGTGGGCAGGCAGTGAAATCCATGTGAAAAATTTGCATGGCGTCAACGGTCAGCCGTTATTCTCACGTGGAGTCCTTAACACGAGCGTTCTTATGTTGCAGGTGCACAATGTGCTTAAAAGCTACGCCACCCCGCAGGGCCCGCTGACGGTGCTGGCGGGCGTCGACTTGTGCCTGAATGAGCGCAGCAGCCTGGCGCTGATGGGCGAGTCGGGCAGCGGCAAGAGCACGCTGCTGCACTTGGTGGCCGGGCTTGATCGGGTAGACGGCGGCAGCATCCAGGTCGGCGAGCAGCGCCTCGACCAACTGAGCGAGGCGCAACTGGCGCATTGGCGCCGCACCGAAATCGGCCTGGTGTTTCAGCAATTCAACCTGATCGGCAGTTTGCGCGTTGACGCCAACCTGGCGTTCCAGGCACGCCTGGCGGGGCGCTTTGATCCGCAGTGGCAAGCGCAACTGGTCGAACGCCTGGGCCTGGGTGACTTGCTCAAACGGTACCCCGAGCAACTGTCGGGTGGCCAACAGCAGCGGGTCGCCGTCGGGCGTGCGTTGGCGTCGCGGCCCGGCTTGTTGCTGGCCGATGAACCGACCGGCAACCTCGACGAAGCCACCAGCGATGAAGTGCTGCAACTGCTGCTGGACCTGTTGCGCGACAGCCCCACCAGTCTGTTGATGGTCACGCACAGCCCGCGTATCGCCGCGCGCCTCGACCAGCAAGTGGTGTTGCACCGCGGCCGTGTTGTGCCTGCGGACGCGCGCTGAAATGGCGGTATTTTATTGGACGTTACGTGCGCTGCTGAGCCATTGGCGGCGCCACCCGGTGCAGTTTTTCAGCGTGTTGACGGGCCTGTGGCTGGCCACCGCGCTATTGACTGGGGTGCAGGCGCTCAACAGCCAGGCGCGGGACAGCTACGCACGCGCCAGCCAATTGATCGGCGGTGAACCGCAAGCCAGCCTCAGTGCGCCGGACGGTGCCAGCTTTGCCCAAGCGCTGTTTGCCGAACTGCGCCGTGCCGGGTGGCCGGTGTCGCCGGTGGTGCAGGGGCGTTTGGTGCTACAGGGGCACGAAGAGCAACGCCTGCAATTGATGGGCATCGAGCCGCTGTCGTTGCCCGGCAGCGGCGCGGTGGCGGGGCAACAGTTGAGCCAGGCGCAGATGCTCGGGTTTTTTGAGCCGCCGGGGCGCACCTGGATAGCGCCGCAAACCTTGCTGGCGCTGGGGCTGCACGCGGGTGACCAACCGCTGACCGCGAGCGGGCAGGCGCTGCCGCCGTTACAGGTTCAGCCGGACATGGCCCCCGGCCTGTTGCTGACCGACATCGGCTTTGCGCAACCGTTGCTGAACATGCCCGGGCGACTCTCGCGCTTGCTGCTCGACAAGGCGTTTGCCGCCACGCATCCCACGCCCCCGGCTGAACTGCAGCTCAAGCAGGGCGAAGACAACAACCTCTCACGCCTCACCGAAAGCTTTCACCTGAACCTCGATGCGCTGGGTTTTCTGTCGTTTGTGGTGGGGCTGTTTATCGTCCACGCGGCTATCGGCCTCGCGCTGGAGCAACGCCGTGGGCTGCTGCGCACCCTGCGTGCCTGCGGGGTCAGTGCGCGCATGTTGATCCTCAGCCTGGGCGTCGAACTCGGTGTTTTGTCGTTGCTCGGCGGTGTGCTCGGCGTGGCCAGCGGTTACCTGCTGGCAAGCCTCTTACTGCCGGATGTCGCCGCCAGCCTGCGCGGCTTGTATGGCGCCGAGGTGCCGGGCCAATTGAGCCTCAGCCCGTGGTGGTGGAGCGCCGGGTTGGGGTTGAGCCTGCTTGGCGCACTGCTCGCCGGTGCCAGTAGTTTATGGCGGGCGGCGCGCTTGCCGCTGCTGGCGCTGGCCAATGCGCAAGCCTGGCACGAGGCGCACGGGCGCTGGTTGCGGCGCCAAGGCTGGGTGGCGTTGACGGCGCTGGTGATTGCCCTGTTGGCGCTGTACGTCGGCGACAGCCTGGCCGCAGGCTTTGTGCTGATGGCGAGCTTGCTGCTGGGTGCGGCGCTGGGCCTGCCGGTGGTGCTCAACGGCGTATTGACTGCAGTGCTTGGGCGCAGCCGTTCAGTGCTGGGCCAGTGGTTTCTGGCGGACTGTCGCCAACAGTTGCCGGCCTTGAGCCTGGCGCTGATGGCATTGCTGTTGGCCCTCGCGGCGAACATCGGCGCGGGCTCGATGACCTCGGGTTTCCGCCAGACCTTCAATAATTGGCTGGAACAACGCCTGACGGCCGAGCTGTACCTGAACCCGCAAAACCCGCTGCAGGCTGAGCAACTCGGCAGCTGGTTAGCGCAGCAACCACGGGTGCAGGCGGTGCTGCCCACCTGGCAGGTCGCGGTGCAATTGCAAGGCTGGCCGGCGGATGTATTCGGCGTGGTCGACGACCCCACCTATCGCCAACACTGGCCGTTGCTTGAGGCCGCCAGCGCACCCTGGGACCAGTTGCTGCAAGGCGACACGGTGATGCTCAGCGAGCAATTGGCGCGGCGTTTGAAGGTGCAGTTGGGTGATGTGGTCAACATCCCCACGCCGCAGGGTAGCTGGTCGCCCAAACTGGTGGGCATCTACGCCGACTACGGCAACCCCAAAGGCCACCTGCTGGTGCATTCGCAACACCTGTTGGCGCACTGGCCGACGCTGACCCCCGCGCGTTTCAACCTGCGCGTACTGCCGCAAAACGTGGCGCCGCTGGTGCGTGAGGTGCAGCGTGTGTTTGCCCTGGAAGACAGCCGCATCGTCGATCAACAGCAACTCAAGGGCTGGTCGAGCCAAGTGTTTGAACGCACCTTCGCCGCCACTGCCGCCTTGAACAGCCTCACCCTCGGCGTCGCCGGTGTGGCGCTGTTTATCAGCCTGTTGACGCAGAGCCAAAGCCGCCTCGCTCAACTCGCCCCGCTGTGGGCGCTGGGTGTGACGCGGCGGCAACTGATGCTGCTTAACCTCGGCCAAACCTGGCTGCTGGCGGTGTTGACGCTGGTGCTGGCGTTGCCGCTGGGGCTGCTGCTGGCGTGGTGCCTGGATGCGGTGATCAATGTGCAGGCGTTCGGCTGGCGCCTGCCGTTGCAAGTGTTCCCGTGGCAGCTTGCGCAGTTGTTGGGGCTGGCGTTGCTGGCCACCTTGTTGGCCTCGGCGTGGCCACTGTGGCAGTTGTACCGCAGTCGCCCGGCGGATTTGCTGAGGACCTTTGCCAATGAAGATTAAACCGCTGTTGTGGGCGGCAATATTGCTGCTCACGGCGTGTGATAAAGCGCCCGCGCCGCAACAGAGTTTCGCCGGGCTGGGCAGCGATGCCGCGGACTTTACGCAGGTAGTGCCCGGCAAGGTGTTCAGCTTTCCCGAGGACCACGGCCCGCATGCTGGCTTTCGCATCGAATGGTGGTACGTCACCGCCAACCTCAAAGACGCGCAAGGCAATGTATTCGGCGTGCAATGGACACTGTTTCGCAATGCCTTGAAGGCAGGCCCGACGCAACCCGGTTGGCACGACTCCACCGTTTGGCTGGGCCATGCGGCCGTCACCTCTGCCACCCGGCATTACGCCGCCGAACGCTACGCGCGAGGCGGCGTTGGCCAGGCGGGTGCCCAAGCGCTGCCCTTTAACGCGTGGATCGACGATTGGAATTTCGCCACGCGCGCGGGGGCCGCGAGCCCGTTGGCGGATATGCAGCTCAAAGCGGCTGGCGCGCAATTCGCCTACGATTTGCACCTCACGTCCAGCCGGCCACTGGTGCTGCAGGGCGACAACGGCTACAGCCGTAAATCCGACCAGGGCCAGGCGTCGTACTACTACAGCCAACCGTCTTTTACCGCGGCCGGCAGTGTCAGCATCGACGGCAAAACGTACCAGGTCAGCGGCACCGCGTGGCTCGACCGCGAATGGAGCAGCCAACCCCTGGCGGCCAGCCAAACCGGCTGGGACTGGTTCTCGCTGCACCTGGACGGTGGCGAGCAATTGATGTTGTTTCGCGTCCGGCAAAAAGACGCTGCGGGTTACCTGACCGGCACCTGGATCGACCAGCAAGGGCACACACAGACCTTGCACAACGCCGACATCCAGCTCACGCCCTTGGCCACCACCCGCATCGAGGGGCGTGAAATTCCGACGCGCTGGTCGCTGAAAATCCCTGCCAAACAGCTGGATATCACCACTCAAGCGGTTAATCCAGAGGCGTGGATGAACCTGAGTATTCCGTACTGGGAAGGCCCGGTGCAGTTTGAGGGCGGTGTGGGGTACTTGGAGATGACGGGGTATTAACGCGATTTTTTGGCAGGCACTTATTTAAAATAAATACTGTACATCCATACAGTCATGTTCTAGAGTTTATCCCAGGTGACCGGATGTCACCTGAGCTTCACTTTTTAACTATGGATGGATAAAAAATGAAATCGAAAAAAGCTTTGTTGCTGGGCGCGGCCATGATGGCCGCAAGCTTCACATCGGCCTTTGCCCTGGCCGAGCCACCGCTGCCTAAACTCAGTACTGATAAGGTCAACCAGGCGGTGCTTGACGCGCTTAAACCGGGCGGCACGCTTGTGCCGGAAAAGGTCTCGGACGCGTTTCGGCAAAAACTCCTGGACGCCAAAAACGGCAAGGCTAAAGCCGTTGCAAAGGCGGCTAAATCTGCGCCCTTCAACACCGCCGTCGGCGAGCTGAAAAAAACAGACCAGGCGCAGTTGCAAGCTGCGGCCAGCGCCGCCTTTGAACCGCTGTTCCCAACCCTCGATATCAACACCCTCTACACCATCACCGAAGTGCAAACGGGCCAGGAATTTCCGTACCACTTCAACCTGCCGCAAAACGCCCGTGTGTTGGTGCAATTGGTCGATCAGAGCGCCGGCGCCGATATGTCGCTGACCCTGTTCCGTGATGATGGCCAGGGCAACCTGGAAGTGGTTGCCAGCTCCGACAACGCCGGCAATGCCGATGAGTACCTGAGTGGCGTGCTGCCTGCCGGGGACTACTACTGGTACATGGTGGCCAAGACCGCGGACAACGCGCAGTTCAGTTTCGGCGTGGCGGTGGACACCAACATCGATGCGTTTGAACCCAACGACACTGCGCAAACTGCGTTCGTGCTGCCGGACTCGATGAACAAAGTGACCGGCAACCTCGACAACGCCGACGACGTTGATTACTTCGACTTCAAGGCGGTGCGCGGCCAGAGCGTGAGCATGTACTTGGCGGGTGACGCGAATGGCAGCCGCAACCAGTGGATCTTCGACCGCTTCGACGGCGCCAACTGGATTACCGTGCCAGCCGGTTCGAGTTCGACCTACCCGAGCGTAACGCCCGGCAGCACAGTCAAGGTGCGTGTGCGTGCCAACCCTGAAGTGGCGCAAGACCCGACCTTGCACTACCAATTGAGCCTGGGCTCTACGCCACGTTTGAATACGAGCAACGTCAAGGGTGACAACATCGTGCGTGTACCGGTGAGTGAAATGCCGCTGGCGACACAAACCGGGCGTGTGCTGAATTGGTCGACTCAATGGTCGGACTCGACCGGTGCGCCGTTGCTGGGCGTCACGCCGCTGCTGCGTGTTGACAGCCACTTCATCGACCTCAACTACCGTTGGGTTGACTACACGGCGACCACCAACAGCGCGGGTGTGTCTTCGGCCACCGCGAATATCGGCACCTGCGTGGGTGATTTCCGTACGGTGATCGACGATAGCAGCACCGGTGTGCCGTACAAGTGGGCGACCACGTATAACCAGGGTGGCTGGCGTATCGAGCTGGCGGAGTTCCCGGGTGTGGGCGTGGGGGGCAACAATGTGGAGTACGTTAGCCTGGGGCATATTTGCACTCAGAGCATCATCCGTTGATGGGATGAAGTGAGAAGGGGCAGCCTGTGTGGGCTGCCCCTTTTTTTGTGTGGCTGTGGTGAGCATCCCTGTGGATGCTTCCCGCGCTGTGCACGGCGCTGTTGGGTGGGTTCAAATCAACGGGTCCCAGCGTTGCGACCAGTCACTTTCCGCCTTGACCACGTCGCGCAGCAACCCCAGCGCTTGTTGCAATACGGCTGAATCGCGTGCGCGTGAGTACACCAGGTAGGTCGGGAAACTGAATTCAGGCGCTTTCGGCACGCGCTGCATCACACCGCTGTCGAGGTAGCTTTGCACCACCCGCGTGCGGAAATACCCGGCGCCGCCGTTCTCCAGGATGTACTGCAATGCCAGTGGGCCGAGGTTGAAACTCAGCGCGGCGCGAGCTTTTTCGGGCAGGGCGGCATCGTGCTGTTGGCGAAAACCCTGGCCCCAATCGATGTACACGTACGGGGTAGGCTTGCTGACCAATTGCACCAGGATCAGTTTTTCTTCGAGCACTTGCTCGACCTGCAACCCCGGCCAGTAGTGCGGCTGAAACACCAAGGCAGCGTCCAGCGCACCCAGTTCCAGTTGGCGCAGCAGGTAGTCGCCTTCGCGCACTTCGGTACGCAGCGCATGCCCCGGAATCTGTTCGCGCAGTGCCTGGGCCCAGCCGAGCATCAATGGGTTGCACAGGCTCACCTCTCCGCCGATATGCAACACATTGCGGCAGCCCTCGGGTAACGGCAGGTCACGCCGCGCGGCTTCCCAGGTTTGCAGTAACTGGTTGGCGTACACCACGAAGGCCTCGCCATCGGCGGTCAGCCGTGCACCGGCGCGGTTGCGCACAAACAGCGTGCTACCCAGCTGACTTTCGAGGTTTTTAACGCGCGCGGTGATGGCGGTCTGGGTGACGTGCAGTTTCTCGGCCGCCGCGGCCAGGCTGCCGCAACGGGTAATTTCGAGGAAGGTGCGTGCCAGTTCGATGTCCATGAAGCCCCCAGGGATGAATGGGCCACATTGTAGCGGCCGGGTATTGAAGAGGGCTCAAAAAAACGCTGAGACGCTGGCTGCCGATAGCGTGGAAGCGTCAACGCGGCCTGAGGTTTTCAGCGCGTTGAGGGCGTAAACCGGCGGTTATTCCCAACTGCCGAGGTCGAGGCAGCGCGTGGCGGCCGGCGGCTGCTTGCCACTCACCAGAAAATCAGCCACCCATCGGTTTACGCACCCGGCGGCTACGGCACCGGGCTGGGTCGGCTCCTTCAACAGCAATTGCTCAACGCCGTTGGCCGGCGGCTCGGCGTGCCCGGCGTTGACCAACACCATGCGTGCAACACGTTCGGAAAACAGTGCGGCGTAGCGGCTGCCAATGCGCGTGGCGTCAGCGTTACCGAGGTAGTTCAGCCGTGCCTCACCGAGTTGCTTGCGCACAAACTCCATGTCGAACGCGGCCTGATCAACGCCGCCCTCGCGGCTCAGGTCACGGGCGCTCAGTTCGATAACGTCATAGCGGTTAGTCAATGTGCGATAGGCCTGCGTGGCGTAGGACTCCCAGCGGCTGACCAAGTGGATAACAAAGGTTGCACCTTGGCCTTTTTGCGGCTCGCCGGCCTGAATAAATACCACCCCTTCACGGCTGAGCGGGTCACGCGCGCCAACACGGGTCATGGCCAGGCGCACATTGCCGCGCTTGGGCGCGGCATGGTCGCGAGGCACGTTGACGCTGCCGCACTGGGTTCGGTCAAGCACCTCGGGGTCCGGCCGTTCAAACTCGGGGAAGGGGCAGTCCAGCAGCCAGTCAATGGCAGTGGGCGCAATCAGCGGTTCGGCCAGCGCGCGGCCAGCCACCAGCCACAGGCAGAGGCACGCCAGGCTTCCTACAATCACGCAGGGTTTCATCAAGAGGTTCCGGGCAGCCGTGTGAAGGCGGCTTTTTACCAAGGACCCAGGGTCGGCGAATGTAGGTTTATTAAACGGATTGTGTAGGAGTTTGGAGTTTTGCTATTTGACGCGTGCGTCCCAGCCGCCACCCAACGCCTTGTACAGGGCAATACTGGCTTGCAAACGCGACAGTCGCAGTTGCACGTTCAGGTCTTGCGCTGCGTACAGCGTGCGTTGGGTTTCGAGCACCGTGAGCAGGTCTTCGGCGCCCGCCTGGTAGCGGCTTTCGGCGATCTGCAAGGCAGTTTGCGCCTGTTGCAGCTCTTCGGCCTGCCATTCGCGCTGCTGGTCGAGGCGCGTGATGCTGCTGAGCGACTTCTCGACATCGGCAAAGCCGTTGATGATTGCGCCGCGATACGTCTGTAGCAGTTCGTCCTGACGGGCGCGGGCCTTGTCGCGCTCGGCGCTTAAACGGCCATTGTTGAAGATCGGCGCCACCAGGCCCGAGGTCAGGCTGTAGAACGGGCTGCGCAGTATTTCTTGAGCCTTGTAGGCACCCGAACCCAGGGTCGCGCCCAAGGTCACCGCGGGCAGCATCGCCGCGCGGGCCACCGTGACGTCGGCACTGGCCGCGGCAAGCTGCGCTTCGGCCCGTGCCAGGTCGGGGCGACGGCTGAGTAACTGGCTGGGCACGCCGGGGCCAATGCTCGGCCAGGTCAGTGCCTGGAACGGCTCGGTGCCCAGGTTCAGCGCCTGCACCGGCTGGCCGAGGAGGGCGGCGAGGGTGATCAGTGACTCTTCGGCCAGTTGCTGTATCAGCGGCAGTTGCCGCTCTTGGCTGGCCACCAGGCTTTTCTGTTGGGCCAGCTCCAGGGCGGTGGCTGCGCCTGCAGCGTAGCGGGTGTGCACGAGGTCGAGCACAGTGCGCGCATTCGCAAGGTTCAGCTCGGCGATCTGCCTGCGCTGGCGCGCGGCGAGGGTTTGCGCATAGCGGTCGGCCACGTTGCCGAGCAGCGTCAGCTCCACCGTGGCCTGATCGAACTGGCTGGCGCGCAGGGTTTGCACGGCGCTGTCGCGAGCGGCGGCGCGGCCCCCCCAGAAGTCCAGCTCATAGCTGGCGGTGAGGTTAGCGCCGAAGCTGTCGACGGTGTTGTTGCCCTCTGTGGCGTCGAGGTCCGAACTGCCGCTGCCGCGCAGCAGCTTTTCACGGCTGGCGGTCAGGTTGAATTTGACCTCGGGCAACAACGGCGCACCGGCTATCACCGCGCTGGCTTGGGCCTGGCGCACGCGTGCCATGGCGGCGGCCACGTCATGGCTGTCACGTCGCGCCTGGTCGATCAGGCGATTGAGCCGCGGGCTGCCAAACTGCGTCCACCAGCGCTGGTTGGTCGCTTGGGCTACGTTGCGCTCAGCGTATTGCCACGCGGCGGGCGGTGTGATGCCGCTGTCGTTGGCGGGCGGGTTAGTGCTGCAGGCATTGAGCAACAGGCACAGGCCAAGCAAGCTCAGGTGCGGTGTGACGGAGGGTTTATTCACTGGTCAACGCCTTAACCGGATCGAGCCGGGCAGCTTTACGGGCCGGCATAAAGCCGAATACGACACCGGTGACCAGCGCACACCCAAACGCGCCAAGCACGGCCACCAGAGAAAACTGCACCGCCACCTCGGCCAGCACCAGCACGCCGCCCACCAGCAGCGCCAAGGCAATACCGCACAGGCCGCCGACCACCGAGAGCATCACCGCCTCGGTGAGAAACTGGCGCAGAATGTCGCGCTGGCGTGCCCCGGTGGCCATGCGGATGCCAATTTCGCGGGTGCGTTCGCGCACGGTCATCAGCATGATATTCATCACGCCGATGCCGCCCACCAGCAGCGAAATAGCCGCAATCGAACCGAGCATCAACGACAGCGTGTTCGCCGTGCGCGCCTCGGCCTGGATCATCGCGGCGTTGTTGGTCAGTTGGTAATCGCGCTTGCCGTTGTGCAGCTTCAGCATCAACTCATCAATGGCCTGTTCGGCCTCCTTCACCTTGCGTGCGTCGGCGGCGGCAATCACCACGTATTCGGGGTTGTAGGTGCCGAACAGGCGCACGCTGGCAGCGGTGTAAGGGATGGCGACGCGGTCGTCGCTGTCTTTGTTGCCGGAACTGGAGCCTTTTTCCGCGAGTACGCCGATCACCTGGAAGGGCACGTTTTCGATCAGGAGGTAGTGGCCGATCGGGCTGTCTACGCCCTTGAAGAGTTTTTCGCGGATACGGTGGCCGATCACTGCCACGGTGGCCCCGGCACGCTCGTCGGCCTCGCTGAAGTAGCTGCCCTCGACCACCGGCCAGTTGAAAATCTGCGGGAAGTTGACGTCGTTGCCGCCCACGTAGGCGAGGTAGTCGACGTTGCCGAAACGTACGCCTGCGTCGCTGCCATTGACCGGCATGATGCGCTTGACCTGCGGCAGTGTCGCCAGGGCCGCCACATCGTTGAGGGTGACCACCCCCAGCGGTGTACGCGGGTTGGGCGATGAGCCGCTTAAGTAGAGGATGTTGGAGCCGAACGCGCCCATCTGCGCCATGACCTGGCGTTTGCTGCCTTCGCCCACCGCCAGCATGACCACCACCGAGGCGACGCCGATGACGATGCCGAGCAACGTCAGCGCGGTGCGGAACCGGTTGATCCACATCACCCGCCAGGCCGCCTGCACCGCGTCCACCAGTTCGGCTTTCCAGGCACCGTTGTGTTCGGCGCCATCGGCCAGCCGCTGGCGCAGGTCGACGGCTTGCAGCGCGCCGCTGTTGGCCGGGGCGGGCACGCAGGTTTCACTCTGCGCCGAATCGCTGATGATCAGGCCGTCGCGAATCTCGATGATGCGGTTGGCGCGCGCCGCGACTTCACGGTCGTGGGTAATCAGGATGACCACATGGCCCTGGTTCGCCAGCTCGTCGAGCAGCGTCATCACCTCGGCGCCGCTGTGGCTGTCGAGGGCGCCGGTGGGCTCGTCGGCGAGGATGATATGGCCGCCGTTCATCAGCGCGCGGGCAATTGAAACGCGTTGTTGCTGGCCGCCGGAAAGCTGGTGCGGGCGGTTGCCGGTGCGCTCGGCCAGGCCCAGGCGGGTCAGCAGCGCCTTGGCGCGGGCGTGGCGTTCGGTGGCGCTGATGCCCGCGTAGATCGCCGGCATCTCGACGTTTTCCTGCGCCGAACCGGACGCAATCAAGTGGTAGCCCTGGAACACAAAACCAAAGGCTTCGCGGCGCAGCCAGGCCAATTCGTCGCTGCCCAAGTGCGCGACGTTTTCGCCAGCAAACAAATAGTCGCCTTCGGTGGGCCGGTCGAGGCAGCCGAGGATATTCATCAGCGTGGATTTGCCCGAGCCCGACGCGCCGACAATCGCCACAAATTCGCCGGCATGAATCGCCAGGTCGATGCCACGTAATACGTCGACCTGCGCGCTGTCGCCGCCGCCGTAGGATTTACGGATGTGCTTGAGTTCAATCAGCGGCGTGGTCACATCAACCCCCGTTGCCATCGGCTGGGCCGATCAGCACATGGTCGCCCTCGTTGAGGCCGCCGAGCACCTCAACCCGCAGGCGGTCGCTGGTGCCCAAGCGCACTTCGCGCTGTTCGATGGCGCCGTTTTTCGCCACCACCCGGGCGATCTGCGTGTCGCTGCCGTGGGTGCCTTGCAGGGCCGCGACCGGCACGGTGAGTGCATCCTGAACGCGGCTGGCGACGAAAAATACCTGGGTGGTCATTTCGGCCATCAATGCATTGTCGGTGTTATCGACGTCGAGCAACACGGTGTACAGCACCACGCGGCCACTGCCGGTTTTGCTTGCGCTGCTGGGGCTGCCATTGCCCTGGCTGGTCTCGTTCAGCGGCTTGGGCGGGATCGGCAGGATCTGGCGCACGGTGCTGGTCCAGCGCCGGTTGCCGCCGCTGAGGGTGGTGAAGTAAGCGCTCATGCCGGGTTTGACGTGGCCGATGTCGGCTTCCGAGACTTCGGCCCATACCGTCATCGGTGACAACTTGGCGATGCGCAAAATCAGCGGCGTCTGTTGCTGGGCGTTCAGGGTCTGGCCGACGCGCGCGTCCACCGCCACCACCGTGCCGCTCATGGGCGCGTAGATGCGCGTGTAACCGAGTTCTGCCTCGTCGCTGCGCAGGCTGGCCTGGGCCTGGCGAATCTGTGCCTGGAACATGTCGACGCGGGCCTGGGTGGCACTCAGTTCGGCCTTGGCGGTTTGCACGTCTTCTTCGCGGGTGGCATTGCCCGCGACCAGGCGTTGTTGACGGCGGTATTTCTGCCGGGCCAGTTCGTGCTGGGCGATCTGTTCCTGTAGCTGGGCCTTGAGGTTGTCGATGGCGTAGCGGCTGGCGTCGAGCTTGGCTTGTTGCGTTGCGGGGTCGATTTCTACCAGTAACTGGCCTTGCGTGACCTGATCGCCAGCCTCGACGTGGATCTGGCGGATTTGCCCGGACGCCTGAGCACCCACGTCGACATACCGGCGTGGTTGCAGCGTGCCCAGTGCCGTCACGCTGTTTTCAATGTTGCCGCGGGTTACGGTCACCGTGGCCAAGCTGTCACGGCCCGCAGGCAGCACCTGCCAGGCGGCCGCCGCAATGATCGGGAGCAGGCACGCGACAGCAAGCAGGGCACGTCGGGCAGGGCGGGGGCGTTTCATGCAGTGGTTCCAGCCAGGAGGTGTGGGCCGCAGTTGCGGAGGGCTGACTGATATACGAGAAAAATGCCCGAGGATTTAGGCGCTTACATAAGCGGTAACAGCTCTGTCGAATAAAAAATTCGCGCGTTGGTGCAAGACTTGGTTAAAAGTAGATGAGAATTACTATAAATTGCACGCACTCAAACTGCCATCATCCATGGCCGGTCTGTACAGGCGCGAATATCCGCGAAAAACGTTCACGGCGACTGCGAGGCGGTCGGGAGTCATGTTGGAAAACTACTATCGCGAGCTGGTGTGTTTCCTTAACGCCAAGCTGGGCAACCGTCAGGTGGCCGAGGATGTGGTGCATGACGCTTATGTGCGGGTGCTGGAGCGCGCAAGTGATACGCCGATCGAGCAACCGCGCGCGTTTTTGTACCGCACGGCGCTGAACCTGGTGATCGACGGCCATCGACGCAACGCCTTGCGCCTGGTCGAACCCCTCGAAGTACTCGACAACGAAGAGCGTTTTGCGCCCAATTCACCGCACGCGAGCCACGATCAGGGCCAACGCCTGGAGATGCTCGAGCGCGCGCTTGCCGAACTGCCGAAGGCCTGTCGCGACAGCTTCCTGCTGCGCAAACTGGATGGCCTGTCGCACCCGCAGATCGCCCAGCGCCTGTGTATTTCCCGCAGCCTCGTCGAGAAACATATCGTCAATGCAATGAAACACTGCCGGGTGCGCATGCGTGAGTGGGAAGCGCCCTGATCCATGATCAGTTAAATTTTATTTCACTGTCCTCGTTTCCTATCAACAGATGGCCTGTTGTTCAGGCCTTGAAGGTATTCACGCCCCATCGCCAAGGGGCTTATCCAGAGGACACTGGAATGACACAGGCAATTGCTTCGCCCGCGGTTCACGACCTGATCGGTATCGGTTTCGGCCCCTCGAACCTGGCGCTGGCCATCGCCCTGCAGGAGCGCGAGAAGACTCAGGGCAAACTGGACGCGCTGTTTCTCGACAAGCAGGCCGATTACCGCTGGCACGGCAATACCCTGGTGACCCAGAGTGAATTGCAGATTTCATTCCTCAAAGACCTGGTGACCTTGCGCAACCCCACCAGCCCCTACTCGTTCGTCAACTACCTCAAGGCCCACGACCGCTTGGTCGACTTTATTAACCTGGGCACCTTTTACCCGTGCCGCATGGAGTACAACGACTACCTGCGCTGGGTCGCCGGGCAGTTCCAGGCCCAGGCGCGCTATGGCGAGGAAGTGCTGGCCATCGAGCCGATTCTGCACCAGCAGCAGGTTGAAGCATTGCGCGTTATTTCGCGTGATGCACTCGGCGAACAGCATGTGCGCACCACCCGTTCGGTGGTGGTCAGCGCCGGTGGCACGCCGCGTGTGCCGCAAGCGTTCAACGCCCTGCGCGACGACGCCCGGGTGTTCCACCATTCCCAATACCTGTCGCGCATGGCCCAGCAGCCGTGCGTTGACGGTAAGGCGATGCGCATTGCGATCATCGGCGGCGGCCAAAGCGCGGCCGAAGCGTTTATCGACCTCAACGACAGCTTCCCCTCGGTGCAGGTCGACATGATCCTGCGCGGTTCGGCACTCAAGCCGGCCGATGACAGCCCGTTCGTCAACGAAGTGTTCTCGCCGGCCTTTACCGACCTGGTATTCCAGCAAGTCGGTGCCGAGCGCGAGCGCCTGGTCGCCGAGTACCAGAACACCAACTATTCGGTGGTTGACCTGGACCTGATCGAGCGTATCTACGGCATTTTCTACCGTCAGAAAGTTTCCGGCATTGCCCGTCAAGCCTTCCGCACCATTACCGTGGTCGAGAAAGCCAGCGCTGGCCCGCTGGGCATCGAACTGGCGCTGCGCAACAACGCCACTGGCGAAACCAGCCTCAGCCATTACGATGCGGTGATCCTCGCCACCGGTTACGAGCGCCAGATGCACCGCGAACTGCTCGCGCCGCTGCAAGCCTACATGAGCGACTTTGAAGTGAGCCGCGACTACCGCATCGTCACCGACGAGCGCTGCAAGGCGGGGGTTTACATTCAGGGTTTCAGCCAGGCCAGCCATGGCTTGAGCGATACCTTGCTGTCGGTACTGCCGATACGGGCGGATGAAATTGCCGCCTCCTTGTATGAACATGATCGTCATCGTGGCAAGGCGCGTTCGGCGCAGGATCTGCTCCTGGCGAACGCGAGCTGACGCACTACCGTTCAGCCGCAAGTTGCACCCAGCTTGCAGCTAACCCCTTGCAGCTCGAAGCTGGCTACTGATACTGTACAAAAAACCAGTACCGGTAGCCCGCCATGCAGTTGATCGAAAAACTCAGCATCCTCGCCGACGCCGCCAAATATGACGCGTCGTGCGCCAGCAGTGGCGCGCCCAAGCGCAGCTCCGAGGGCAAGGCGGGGCTGGGTTCCACCGACGGCATGGGCATTTGCCACAGCTATACACCTGACGGGCGCTGTGTGTCGCTGCTCAAGGTGTTGCTGACCAACTTCTGCCTCTACGACTGCCAATACTGCGTCAACCGGCGTTCCAGCGACGTGCCGCGCGCGCGTTTCAGCCCGGAGGAGGTGGTCACCCTGACGCTCGACTTCTACCGGCGCAATTGCGTCAGCGGGCTGTTTCTCAGTTCCGGCATCATCCGTTCGGCTGACTACACCATGGAGCAGCTGGTGCGGGTCGCCAAACTGTTACGCGAGGAGCACGACTTTCGCGGTTATATCCACCTCAAGACCATTCCCGAGGCAGACCCGGCATTGATCGCCGAGGCGGGGCGCTATGCCGATCGACTCAGCGTGAATATCGAACTGCCCACCGATGCCAGCCTGCAAACCCTGGCGCCGGAGAAACAGATTGTCTCGATCAAGCAAGCGATGCAGACCATTTACACAGGGGAGCAGACCGTACTCAACGAGCCGCGCGCACCGCGTTTTGCCCCGGCCGGGCAGAGTACGCAAATGATCGTCGGTGCCGATGACACCGACGACAGCACTATCCTCCACGGCGCCGAGGCGTTGTATGGCAGCTACAAGCTGCGCCGCGTGTATTACTCGGCGTTCAGCCCGATTCCCAACAGCCCGAAAAGCGTGCCCCTGGCTGCGCCGCCATTGATGCGTGAGCACCGCTTGTACCAGGCGGATTTTCTGCTGCGCAGTTACGGTTTCAGCGCCAACGAACTGTTTCAAGGCCCTGGCGATCTGGCGCTGGACATCGACCCCAAGCTGGCGTGGGCGCTGGAGCACCGCGAGGTGTTCCCGCTGGACCTGAACCGCGCCGAACCGACCCTGATTGCGCGCATCCCCGGCATTGGCCTGCGCACCACGCAGCGCCTGGTCGACCTGCGGCGCGAACGCAAGATCCGTTTTGAAGACCTGGCGCGCATGCGTTGCGTGCTGGCCAAGGCCAAGCCGTTTTTCATCACCAGCGATTACCACCCGCAACAGGCGGACAGCACCAGCGTGTTGCTGCGCGAGCAATTGCGTGACCGCCCGCAGCCACAGCAAATGGGCTTGTGGGGATGATCAGCCTGGAATGCGACAACCTGTTCAGCATCTGGCGCGAGCAGGCGCGCTGGCTGCTCAGCCATCAAGTCGACCCCAGCCAGGTGAGCTGGGGCAAGACGGAGGTGGCGGATTTGTTTGCCACTGACCAGCCGATTCCCGAAGGCCTTGGCCCGTTTCAGGCGCGAATCCCCAAGGCACTGTTAGCGTTGTTGGAGTCGGCGGCGTGTTATCACGGCGATCAGCGCTGGAGCTTGCTCTACGAGGTGTTGTGGCGCGTCAGCCATGGTGATCGCACGGCGATGTTGGCGGGCGACAAGCTCGGCAGCGAGTTGCAGCGGCGGATCAAGCAGGTCAGTCGCGAAGCCCATCATTTGCATGCCTTTGTGCGGTTTATCGCCTTGCCGGCAGAGGCGGGGCCGGAGTTGCCGGAATACGTGGCCTGGCATGAGCCGGCGCATGACATTCTGAAATCCGCCAGTGAACATTTTATCGGGCGCATGGGCCGCCATCGCTGGATGATCGCCACGCCGTTGGACGCTGTGTATTACGACGGTGAACAGTTGATTCATCAGCGAGAGTGCCCCGAGGCGTGGCAGCAACTGGCACAGAATGTGGAAGACCCGCACAGCGCCATGTGGCTGACCTACTACAGCCATATTTTCAACCCGGCGCGGCTGAACCCCAAGGTAATGGAGGGGCACTTTCCGAGCCGGTTCTGGAAGAACCTGCCGGAGGGCAAGTTGATACCGGGGTTGATCAGTGAGGCACGTACGGGCAAGCAGAAAGATGGGCAGGCCAAGCTGATTGGCGCCAAGCCGGGCAAGCAGATTGCGCCCCCGCTGGTTGCAGACCGCTGAGTGGTTAAATCAAAAGCGCTTGTGTGGGAGCGGGCTTGCTCGCGATGGCCTCAACCCGGTATGCCTGATGTGCCCGATGCGCCTGATGTACCGAGGTGCCTGCATCGCGAGCAAGCCCGCTCCCACAAAAAGCGGATTTGATGTGTACTCTAGACTCGCTTTTGATCTGCTTTAACCACTCAGGTCGGCTCCCACATTTGATCGAGTTGATTCGCTGTGAGGGCGCACTCAAAAGCCCAGCCACACCCCCACCTTGGTATGGTGGTACGCGTCATCGCCCCGTCAGCCAGGAGGAATCATGTCTATCGCCATTCGTCTCGCCCAGGCAACCGATGCCGACGAGATCAGCCAGGTCATCCTGGCCGCCTTGCACAGCAGCAATGCCCGGGATTACCCGGCGGATGTTATCGCACGCGTCGCGAGCAACTTCACCGCAGAGGCTGTGCTTGCCCTGCTTGAACGCCGGGTTGTACTGGTGGCGATTCAGGATCAAGTGATCGTCGCCACCGCGGCCCTTGATGGCAATGTGGTGCGCTCGGTATTCGTCAACCCCGCCCTGCAAGGCCAGGGCATTGGCCGGCTGTTGATGCTCGACATCGAAGTGCGCGCCCGTGAAGCCGGTGTCACGGTATTAAACGTTCCGTCTTCGCTGACCGCCGAGCCGTTTTATACCCAGCTGGGGTTTCACACCGTACGCGATGTTTACCACGGTAACGAACGTACGCTGGTGATGGAGAAGGTGCTGTCATCGCGCCACCCGATCGGGCCGTATCGCGACCGTCAGCACCGCGCGCAGGTGGTTGCTTTGTGGGAGGAGGCTTTTGGCTATGACACGGCGCATAACCTGCCGAGCCTGGCGATTGATAAAAAGCTGGCGGTCAACGACGGCTTGTTCTTCGTAGCGACAGATAAAAAAGCCGTGATCGGCACTGTTCTCGCAGGCTATGACGGGCATCGTGGCTGGCTGTATTCGGTGGCGGTGCACGCCGACTATCGGCGGCACGGCTTGGGTGCCTCGTTGGTTCGGCACGCCGAACAGGCGTTAACTGCGCTGGGCTGCATGAAGATCAACCTGCAGATCACCGGCGGTAATGACGCGGTGGTGGGCTTCTACGAAGCATTGGGGTACGCGGTAGAGCCGAGAATCAGCCTGGGCAAGAAGATTGCCGAGAATATCCCCACTCAATCCTGAAACCGCCGCAAGCCAATGTGGGAGGGGGCTTGCTCCCGATGGCGGTGGGTCAGCCAACTCATGTATCAACTGTAAAACTGCTATCGGGAGCAAGCCCCCTCCCACAAAAAGCAAAAAAAAGCAGATCTGCTGTATATGCAAATCCGCCTTTGATCTGCTTCAACCACTCAGGTCGGCTTTCAGGCCGCCGTGCTCTTGCTCTTGATCTTTGTGATCTTGATCTGAGAAGCGCCCCGTTAAACCACGATGGCCGCACGCAGGCTTGAATCCGTGGGTAACCCGGCAGGACGCCGGGTTAGCCGCGCTGGGCCAAGGATGGCCCATCGCGGCGGCCCCCGGGTTCAAGCCCGCGGGCGGGCATGCCGAGCCTAAGCGAGGCACCGAGTGGTGGGGCGAGAGCGTTTTGGTTACTTTTGGGCTCTATCAAAAGTGACTCGCTGTAAGAGCGAAACCAATACAAGCCATCACCCAAAGAACGGATATATACCCAACCTGAACAAAAAATTTTGCAATGTGGCCCGCTTAGACCTTTACGATCCAACCCGCTGGCGCTTCAACATCGCCAGTTTGCACACCCGTCAGCTCTTTATAGAGCTTCTGGGTGATCGGGCCGACCTCGGTCTCGCTGTGAAACACATGCAGCTTGCCGTTGTACTGGATGCCGCCAATCGGCGAAATCACCGCAGCCGTGCCGCAAGCCCCGGCTTCCTTGAACAGGTCCAGTTTGTCGATGAACACTTCGCCCTCGACCACTTCCAGGCCCAGGCGGGTCTGGGCCAGCTCGATCAGCGACAGGCGGGTAATGCCCGGCAGCACTGAAGGCGACTTGGGTGTGATGAACTGGTTGTCGTGAGTGATCCCGAAGAAGTTGGCCGAGCCGACTTCTTCGATTTTCGAATGGGTCATCGGGTCCAGATAGATTGCGTCGGCGAAACCGGATTTTTTCGCTTCGGCACCCGGCATCAGGCTGGCGGCATAGTTGCCACCGACCTTGGCGGCGCCGGTGCCTTGTGGCGCGGCGCGGTCGTAACCGGAGATCTGAAAGTTATGCGGCACCAGGCCGCCCTTGAAGTAGGCGCCGACCGGAATGGCGAATACCGAGAAAATAAACTCCGGCGCGGTACGTACGCCGATGTTGTCGCCGGTGCCGATCACGAACGGGCGCAGGTACAGCGCGCCGCCACTGCCGTACGGCGGGATGAACCGCTCGTTGGCTTTGACCACTTGCTTGCAGGCGTCGATGAAGGCTTCAGTCGGCACTTGCGGCATCAGCAGGCGGCCACAGCTGCGCTGCATGCGTGCGGCGTTCTGGTCCGGGCGGAACAGGTTGATCGAACCGTCTTTGCAGCGATAGGCCTTGAGGCCTTCAAAGCATTGCTGACCATAGTGCAGGGCAGTCGAGCCCTCGCTGATGTGCAGCACGTTGTCTTCGGTCAGGGTGCCTGCTTGCCATTCGCCGTTTTTCCAGACTTGGAGAAACCGCTTGTCGGTCTTGATGTAGTCAAAACCCAGCTTGTCCCAATTGATGCTCTCGTTACCCATGACACCCTCTATCTCTGTTCAACCGCCTGGTCGAGGCAGGCTTGTCGGTTATTTCTGGCTGGGCGCAACAATACTTCATTCTTGCTGTGTGTGGGAGCGGGCTTGCTCGCGAATGCAGGGTGTCAGTCAATACATCTGTGACTGATCCACCGCTTTCGCGAGCAAGCCTGCTCCCACAGGGGATTTGCGTCAGTTTACATATGCAGCGCGTGGCCCAAAGCCCTTAAAGCGGCTTCTTGTACTGCTTCACCGAGCGTCGGATGGGCGTGGATGGTGCCGGCCACGTCTTCAAGGCGTGCCCCCATTTCCAGGCTCAGGCCAAACGCGGTCGACAGCTCGGAGACACCGACGCCAACGGCCTGCCAGCCGACAATCAGGTGATTGTCGCGGCGTGCCACCACCCGCACGAAGCCGGTTTTGGATTCCAGGGTCATCGCCCGGCCGTTCGCCGCGAACGGGAAACTCGAGACGATGCAGTCCAGGCCCGCCGCCTTGGCGTCGTCCGGGGTCTTGCCGACCACCACCAGCTCCGGGTCGGTAAAACACACCGCCGCAATCGCTGCCGGGTTGAATTCGCGGGCTTTACCGCTGATCAGTTCGGCGACCATTTCACCCTGTGCCATGGCCCGATGCGCCAACATCGGCTCGCCGCTCAGGTCGCCGATCGCCCACACATTGCGCATGCTGGTCTGGCAGCGGCTGTCGATCTTGATCGCTGCGCCGTGCATGTCCAGGTTAAGCGCCTCAAGGTTCCAGCCTTGGGTATTCGGTGTGCGGCCCACGGCCACCAGTACTTGATCGGTCTCCAGCGACAGGGTGTCGCCATTCGGGTCACGTACTTGCAGCGTGTTGTCGGCAAAACCGCTGACGCTGTGCTTGAGGTACAGCTTGACCCCAAGGCGCTTGAGCGACTCCGCCACCGGCTGCGTCAGCTCGGCGTCGTAAGCGGGCAAAATGCGCTCTTGCGCCTCGACCACACTGACGTCGGCGCCGAGCTTGCGGTAGGCAATGCCCAACTCCAGGCCGATATAACCACCGCCCACCACGATCAGGCGCTTGGGCACGCTTTTCGGCGCCAGCGCTTCAGTGGACGAGATGATCGGCCCGCCCAACGGCAACATCGGCAGGTTGACGCTTTTTGAACCGGTGGCCAACAGCAGGTGCTCGCACTGGATGCGTTGGTCGCCGACGTCGACAGTCTTGCCGTCCACGACTTTGGCCCAACCGTGGATCACCTGCACGTTGTGCTTTTTGAGCAGCGCGGCGACGCCAGTGGTCAGGCGGTCGACGATGGCGTCTTTCCATTCCAGGCTTTTGCCGATGTTCAGCGTCGGCACAGCCACTTCAATGCCCAGCGCCGAACCCTGGCTGTGGTGCACGGTTTGCTGGAATTGCTCGGCCACATGGATCAGGGCTTTGGACGGAATGCAGCCGATATTCAGGCAGGTGCCGCCCAACGCCTGGCCTTCCACCAGAACGGTCGGAATGCCAAGTTGACCGGCGCGAATCGCCGCCACATAACCGCCGGGCCCGCCGCCGATAATCAGCAGTGTGGTATTCAAGGTGTGCATGGGTTACTCCAGAAACAGGCTGGCGGGTTGTTCGAGCAGGCCACGAATGGCCTGGATGAATTGCGCCGCGTCCATGCCATCGACCACGCGGTGATCGAACGAGCTGGAGAGGTTCATCATCTTGCGCACCACGATCTGGCCTTTGATCACCACCGGCCGCTCAACGATGCGGTTGACGCCGACGATGGCCACCTCTGGCAGGTTCAACACCGGCGTGCTGACAATGCCGCCCAACGCGCCAAGGCTGGTCAGGGTGATGCTCGAACCGGAGAGCTCATCACGGCTGGCCTTGCCACTGCGCGCGGCAGTCGCCAAACGCGTGATTTCCTCGGCATTCGCCCACAGGCTGCGTGCTTCGGCGTGACGCAGCACCGGCACCATCAGGCCGGTATCGCTTTGCGTGGCCACGCCCACATGCACTGCGCCAAGGCGGGTGATGACTTGGGCTTCGTCATCGTAGCGCGCGTTGATCTGCGGGAATGCTCGCAGCGCCACGACCATGGCACGCACGATAAACGGCAGCAGGGTCAGCTTGCCGCGTGTGGCGCCATGTTGCTCATTGAGGTGTATGCGCAGCTCGTCGAGGGCGCTGACGTCGATTTCTTCCACATAGCTGAAATGCGCGGCGCGGCGGGTGGCGTCCTGCATGCGCTGGGCGATTTTGCGGCGCATGCCGATCACCGGAATCTGCTCCTCACTGTTGCGTTCAGCGTAAGGGTTGGCAGCCGTCGGGTGTTTTGCCGCACCCTGAAGCAAATACGCCTCCAGGTCTTCGTGCAGAACCCGTCCCGCCGGGCCAGAACCCTGCACCAGGCGCAGTTGAATCCCCGCATCCAGCGCGTGTTTACGCACGGCGGGGGAGGCCAGCGGGCGTTCGCAGGCTTCACGCGCCACGGCGGGTGCGGCAGGCTTGCTCACCGGCTTTGCTTCTACCACCGGCGCGGGCTTGGCTTGCTCAACCGGCGCGGGCGCAGCTTTTACGAGTTGCGCAACCAGCGGGGCGTCTTTGGCGTTGCCCGCGCCTTCCACCTCGATGCTGATCAAAATGCTGCCCACGGCCATGACTTCACCCGGCTCGCCACCGAGGGAAATCACCTTGCCGTGTACGGGCGAGGGAATGTCGACCATCGCCTTGTCGGTCATCACGTCCGCCAGCACTTGGTCTTCAACCACCAAGTCGCCGACTTTTACATGCCACACCGACAGCTCAACTTCTGCGATGCCTTCGCCAATGTCCGGCATCTTGATAACGTGCGTGCCCATTCAGACCTCCATAACCCGTTTCAACGCCGCGCCCACGCGGGACGGCCCTGGGAAATACGCCCACTCTTGCGCGTGCGGGTAAGGCGTGTCCCAACCGGTAACGCGTTCGATCGGCGCTTCCAAGTGGTGGAAGCAATGCTCTTGCACCAGCGCGACCAGCTCGGCACCGAAACCACAGGTGCGCGTGGCTTCATGCACCACCACGCAACGGCCGGTCTTTTTCACCGAAGTGACGATGGTGTCCAGGTCGAGCGGCCACAGGCTGCGCAGGTCAATGACCTCGGCGTCGATACCGGTTTCTTCGGCGGCGACTTGCGACACATACACGGTGGTGCCGTAGGTCAGCACGGTGACGGCCGAGCCCGGGCGCACGATGGCAGCCACGTCCAGCGGCACGGTGTAGTAACCCTGGGGCACTTGCGCTTGCGGGTGTTTCGACCACGCGGTAACGGGGCGGTCGTGATGGCCGTCGAACGGGCCGTTGTAGAGGCGCTTGGGCTCCAGAAAAATCACCGGGTCATCGTTTTCGATGGAGGCGATCAGCAGGCCCTTGGCGTCATACGGGTTGGACGGCATTACGGTGCGCAGGCCGCAGACCTGGGTGAACACTGCTTCGATGCTTTGGCTGTGGGTCTGGCCGCCATAGATGCCGCCGCCGCACGGCATGCGCAAGGTCAGCGGCGCGGTGAACTGGCCGGCCGAGCGATAACGCAGGCGCGCCGCTTCGGAGATGATCTGGTCGGTGGCCGGATACACGTAATCGGCAAACTGGATTTCTGCGACCGGGCGCAAACCGTAGGCACCCATGCCCACGGCCACGCCGACGATGCCGCTTTCCGAGATCGGCGCGTCAAACACCCGCGAGCTGCCGTATTTGTTTTGCAAACCTTCGGTGCAACGGAACACGCCGCCGAAGTAGCCGACGTCCTGACCGAATACCACCACGTTGTCATCGCGTTCGAGCATCACGTCCATGGCCGAGCGCAGCGCCTGGATCATGGTCATGGTGGTCGTGGTCATGGCGGTTTCCAGTTCGATACTGTTGTTGTGATCGTTCATGTCAGATCCCCAACTCTTGACGCTGGCGCTTCAAGTGCTCAGGCATCTCTTTGTAGACGTCGTCGAACATGGTCGCGGCGCTTGGAATTTGGCCGCCAGCGAGCGTGCCGTACTGTTCGGCTTGTTTTTGTGCCGCAATCACTTCGGCTTCCAGTTCGGCACTGACCGCCGCGTGCTCCTCTTCGGACCACTGGCCAATCTTGATCAGGTGCTGCTTGAGGCGGGCAATCGGGTCGCCCAGCGGGAAGTGGCTCCAGTCATCGGCGGGGCGGTATTTGGAGGGATCATCGGAGGTCGAGTGCGGGCCGGCGCGGTAGGTGACCCACTCGATCAGCGTAGGCCCGAGGTTGCGGCGCGCACGCTCGGCAGCCCAGGCGGACGCGGCGTACACCGCGATAAAGTCGTTGCCGTCGACCCGCAACGAGGCGATGCCGCACCCTACGCCGCGTCCGGCGAAGGTGGTGGCTTCACCGCCGGCGATGGCCTGGAAGGTCGAGATGGCCCATTGGTTGTTGACCACGTTGAGGATCACCGGCGCCCGGTACACGTGGGCGAAGGTCAACGCGGTGTGGAAGTCGGACTCGGCAGTCGCGCCGTCGCCGATCCAGGCCGAGGCGATTTTGGTATCGCCTTTGATCGCCGAGGCCATGCCCCAGCCCACGCCCTGTACGAACTGCGTGGCGAGGTTACCGGAAATAGTAAAAAAGCCTGCGTCTTTTACCGAGTACATAATTGGCAATTGGCGGCCTTTGAGCGGGTCACGCTCGTTGGACAGCAACTGGCATATCAGGTCGACCAGCGGCACGTCGCGTGCCATCAGGATGCTTTGCTGGCGGTACGTGGGAAAGCACATGTCGTCGATATTCAAGGCCAGGGCCTGCGCGCTGCCGATGGCTTCTTCGCCGAGGCTTTGCATATAGAACGACATTTTTTTCTGACGCTGGGCGACCACCATGCGGTTGTCGAAAATCCGAGTCTTGAGCATGGCGCGCATGCCTTTGCGCAGAATCTGCACCGGCACACCTTCGGCCCACGGCCCCAACGCCTGGCCCTGGTCGTCAAGCACGCGAATCAGGCCCTTGGCGAGGTCGGCGGTATCGGCGGGTTCTACATCGATGGCGGGTTTGCGCACCAGGCCTGCGTCGGTCAGGCGCAGGTAGGCAAAGTCGGTCTTGCAGCCCGGGCGGCCCGAGGGTTCGGGCACGTGCAGGCGCAGCGGTTCGTACGGCTGGTTCATGGCTTTCTACGCTCTATCTTGTGAATTTCTTGTAGTGGGCGCGCTAGCTGACAGTCGGTCTTCGGGTAGAAGGCTTCTTGTCCTACAACAATCATAGGCGGGGAATAGAAGAATATTTATCTGTGTTTCGTTGCGCTGCGGATCATTTGCGGATAAAAAAACTGCATAAGCATAATAAACAGGTGATTTTGTCTCATGCGCAAACTGGACCGTACCGACATCGGCATTCTCAACGCCCTGCAAGAGAACGCCCGCATCACCAACGCCGACCTGGCTCGCTCGGTCAACCTGTCGCCCACGCCGTGTTTCAACCGGGTGAAGGCGATGGAAGAGTTGGGCCTGATTCGCGATCAGGTCACGCTGCTCGACGCCGATTTGCTCGGGCTGCACGTCAACGTGTTCATCCACGTCAGCCTCGAAAAGCAGAACGAGCTGGCCTTGCAGCAGTTTGAAGGCGCAATTGCCGATCGCCCTGAGGTGATGGAGTGCTACCTGATGGCCGGTGACCCGGACTATTTGATCCGCGTTTTGGTGCCGACGATCCAGGCATTGGAGCGTTTCATGATGGACTTTCTGACCAAGGTGCCCGGCGTCGCCAACATCCGGTCCAGTTTTGCGCTGAAACAAGTGCGCTACAAAACCGCGCTGCCACTGCCACGGGACGGGCTGATAGTCTAGCGACAAAAACGTCAGCATCTATAAGTGGCTGTGCGGTGAAATTTTTGTGAGTAAAAAAGTATCAGTTCTATTCATTTAGATAGGTGTGTAAAACAGGGTTCACTCAATGGCAGTGCCTTAAAACTAAACTTTATTATTTAACAGTGGCTTTATCCTACAAAGCGCAATGTAGTGCTAAGCTCCAGTTTTATTCAGGCGGGCAGTGATGGAAGATCAGGAGCTTATTTGCCGCGCGCTCTACGACCTTAATCTCACCCAGCAGTCCATTATTTCTGCCTTGGAAGACATGGCCGCATTAGTGGAGAAAATGGATTACCTGCCCCCCGAAATTGTTGATTCGTTGCGGCGTCACCTCGACACCGTGGCGCGCAACAGCGACAGTTCGCTGGATTCCATGTACTTGCTGCCCGGCATTAAAATCCTGCCCCGCTAAGGCGGGCTGCGGCCATGCCCTATCAAGAAACTTTAACATTAACGCGCTTGAGCTGTTAGCCGTGGGCGAATGATAGCCATTGTCAGTCGCGCTTATTTAATCGATTAATTAATAAAAAAACCGTAAGGCAATGAGCTTCATTGCCAATTGAAAGAGTGAAACACATGTCCATGAGAGCCTTGAAGTTGAACTTGCGTACCAACATCTGTTTTGGGGTGGTGTGCGTTCTGCTGTTAATACAAGGAAGTGTGACGCTGGTAAAAGTTGAAAAGATTTATGCGTCGACGGTCGATATTCAAACTAACTGGCTACCCAGTGTTCGACTGGCGGGCAGAATAGACTCAAGCTTTTACAAGCTGCGACTGGAGTTGCGCCGTTTTGGCATGGACCGCGCCAGTCAGACGTCAAACTCTGATCAACAGCTGAAAGAAGTCCGTTCGCAAGCGTTAAAAATGGCCGAAAGCTACGCGCCGATGGTGTCGAGTCCTGAAGAACAGGCCATTTACACTGAGGTGATGCAGGGGATACACACCTACAGCCAGGAGATAGACGAGTTATTAACACGCTCCCCGACCATGCCGATCGAAGAGTTCAGCGCGTATTTGCGCGACTTTACCGGGCCAGTGGCACTCAAGCTGCAGAATTCCGTGGATGACCTGATCAAGCTCAATGAGCGAGGCTCCAGCGCGGCGGTGGCAGTGGCTGCCGACGAGTACGCAACCACGCGCTGGTTTACCTGGGCGTTGATGCTCAGCTCATTGCTGGTGGCGGTGGTGATCGCACGTCTGTTTACCAACAGCATCATCGCGCCGGTGCGTGAGTTGTTGGTATCGACGGCCAAGATTGCCGATGGCGACTTGCGTGTGGCTATTCTGATCAATGGCAACGACGAAATGACCGCGTTGCAGCAGTCCACGGCTGCGATGCAAATGAACCTCAAAAGTACCTTGCAGCATATCTCTGAAGCGTCCGGCCAGTTGGCTTCCGCCGCCGAAGAGATGAGTTCGATTACCCGCGAATCGAGTGCAGGCATTGAGCGCCAAAGCATGGAGACCGACCAGGCGGCCACCGCAGTCAATGAGATGACCGCGGCCGTTGAAGAAGTCGCCAGAAACGCCGTCTCCGCGTCCCAGTCGACCCAGGATTCGCAACGGTCAGCCGAAGTCGGCCAAGAGCGTGTGACGCAAACCATTGCCTCGATTCAAAAGCTCAGCGCCACGGTTCAGCAAACCGGGCTGGAAGTCGAAGGGTTGGCCAAGCAGGCTCAAGACATCGCCAAGGTGGTCGAAGTGATTCGATCGATCGCTGAGCAAACCAACCTGCTGGCCTTGAACGCGGCCATTGAAGCGGCGCGTGCCGGTGAGCAGGGCCGAGGGTTTGCGGTGGTTGCCGATGAAGTCCGGGCGCTGGCGCACAGAACCCAAACCTCGACGCAAGAAATCGAGCAGATGATTGCGAAAATTCAGGTGTGCTCCAGCGAGGCGGTGTCGTCGATGGCATTGAACCGCAGCGAAGCCGTGGATTCGCTGAAAGTTGCCCACGAAGCCGGCCTGGCCATCACGCAGATCACCAGCGCTATCTCTGACATTGCCGAGCGGAATTTGCTGATTGCGACGGCATCCGAAGAGCAGGCGCACGTGGCGCGCTCCGTCGACCAAAACCTGATCAGCATTCGCGACCTGTCTATCCAGAGTTCCTCGGCGGCCGGTCAAACCTCGATTGCCAGTAATGAGCTGTCCAAGCTGGCGATTGACCTCAAGCAGATCGTCTCGAAGTTCTCCGTGAGCTGATCGCGGCCAATCTTCGAAAAGGTGTATGACCTATGTTGAGATGTATTCCGGTGGCCCAGGTAACCCTGGGCATGCACGTGCACAAGCTGGATGGCTCATGGCTTGAGCATGTGTTTTGGAAAAGCAGTTTTTTGCTCGATCGCGCGGGTGATTTACAGCGCTTGCAGGCGTCACGGGTGCAGGGTGTGTGGATTGACACCGTCAAGGGCTGTGACGTCATGCGTGCCGACCCGAGGTCCCAAGATCAACCCGCAAAAAAGCCTGAAACGCCCAAGCGGCGTGCTATTTCCTCACAAGCTGATTTGAAGGGTGAAGTCGCCCAAGCCGTCAAAGTGTGTGCGTTTGCCAAAATCGCGATCACCGAAATGTTCAGTGACCTGCGCATGGGCCGGGCGTTTGATCCGACTCCAGTGGCCAAGCTGGTGGGCGATATTTCCCAGTCAGTGCTGCGCCACCCACATGCGTTGATCAGCCTGGCCCGCTTGAAAAAAGCCGATGAATATACCTACATGCACTCGGTCGCCGTGTGTGGGTTGATGATTGCCCTGGCACGCCAGTTGGACCTGTCGCCGGCGTGCGTGCAGGAAGCGGGCATGGCAGGGTTGTTCCACGACGTCGGCAAAATGGCCATTCCAGAGGCTATCCTGAATAAGCCTGCGGCGTTGACCGAAGCGGAGTTCGAGATCGTGCGCGGTCATCCTGAGAAGGGCGCGGATATTTTGCGCACGTGCCCGTATATCAGCGCAGTGGTGGTGGACGTGTGTTTGCACCACCACGAGAAATCCGACGGCAGCGGCTATCCTCACGGCCTGCTTCAGGACCAGATCAGCCTGTTCGCGCAAATGGGCGCGGTGTGCGATGTATACGATGCGGTAACCTCGAATCGCCCGTATAAACAGTGCTGGAACCCCGCCGATGCGATCCAGAAAATGTCCGAATGGAAGGGCCATTTTGACGCGCGGGTGTTCCAGGCATTTGTGCGCTGCGTGGGTATTTACCCGGTGGGCGCGTTGGTGCGCCTGGAAAGTGGCCGCATCGGGGTGGTGATCAAGCAAAACCCCCACTCGTTGCTCACGCCCATCGTCAAAGTGTTTTTTTCGGCGCGTTCGCGGTTGCCGATCATGCAGGTGGTGGTCAACCTCGCCGAACTGCCCGACAAAATCGTTGGCCGCGAAAGCGCTGAGGATTGGGGCTTCAAGCACGTGGATGAGTTGTGGTCAGGGCTCGCCGCCACCGAGGCGTCGCATTTCGACACGTAGCTGATCAGAGCGTGTTCAGCGGGATTTTCAGGTACACCACGCCGTTGTCTTCCGCCGGCGGCAGGTGCCCGGCCCGCACATTGACCTGGATTGCCGGCAACAGGAGTGTCGGCATGCCCAACCCCGCGTCACGTTGAGTGCGCATGGCGACAAACGTCGCTTCATCGACCCCATCATGTACATGAATGTTATGCGCGCGTTGCTCGGCAACCGTGGTCAGGCACTTGGCTGCGCGGCCTTCGGGTGGGTAGTCGTGGCACACGTACAGGCGGGTGTGCGGCGCGAAGGCCAGCAGCTTGCGCATTGAGGCGTACAGTTGACGCGCGTCGCCGCCGGGGAAGTCGCAGCGCGCGGTGCCCACGTCGGGCATGAACAGCGTGTCGCCGACCAGAATCAATTCATCGTTGATCAGGTAGGCCATGTCTGCCGGTGTGTGGCCGGGTACATGCAAGGCTTGGGCTTTCAGGTTGCCGATATAAAAGATTTCATCCGCGGCAAACAGGTGGTCGAACTGCGAGCCATCGACGCGAAACTCCGGCTCCAGATTGAACAGCTGCTTGAACACACCCTGCACCTTGCTGATGCTCTCGCCGATGGCGATTTTGCCACCCACGTTACGCCGCAGGTAAGGCGCGGCGGAGAGGTGGTCGGCGTGCGCGTGGGTTTCCAGCAGCCATTGCACCTGCAAGCCGTGTTCACGCACAAACGCGATTACGCTGTCGGCCTGCGCGGTGTCGGTGCGCCCGGAAGCCGGGTCGTAGTTGAGCACCGAGTCGACGATGGCGCAGGGGCCACCGTCGTTTTCATAGACGACGTAGGTGTAAGTCGACGATGCCTCGTCCAGAAAGGCTTGAATCAACGCTGGCATGGCGGCGGTCCCTGGTGACGAAAAAATTGGTTACAATCAGTTTACGTTTACACATAATGTTTTGAGCTTAAGTGAGATAAAGGACCCGAGGCAAATGGAATCTACTCTGAGTGAGGGCGAGGTCGCCCAATTGCGTGCCTCCGCGTCCAAGGCCTGTGTCTTGCTCAAGGCCTTGGCCAATGAGGACCGTTTGTTGATCCTGTGCCAGTTGACTCAGGGTGAGCGCAACGTCGGCGCACTGGAAACCATGACCGGCGTGCGTCAGCCTACGCTGTCGCAACAGTTGGGCATCCTGCGCGACGAAGGGTTGGTGGCCACCCGTCGCGAAGGCAAATACATTTTTTACGGCCTGGCCAGCCACGAAGTGATTCAAGTGATGAAGACGCTGTCCGGCCTGTACTGCGGCGCGGTAATCAAAAGCTGGGCGTGACGCCATACGGCAACGCCCCTTGTGTGCATTGAATACAGAAGGCGATAGACCATGACCGACCAACACTGTGGCCCTACCATCAGTGGCGACATCGTAGTCATCGGCGGCGGCTCGGCAGGTATCGGCCTGCTGGCCAGCTTGCTCAAACGCGACCCGCACCTGAACATCACCCTGATCGAGCCGAGCGAATACCACTGCTACCAGCCCGCCTGGACGCTGGTCGGTGGCGGCGCCTACGACCTGAAAAAGACCCGGCGCCCATTGGCCGACGTGCTGCCCAATGGTGTTACCTGGGTGCAGGCCGCCGTCACCGAAGTGCTGCCGGATGCGCAAACCCTGGTGCTCGACAGCGGCCAGCGCGTTACCTGGATCAACCTGATCGTGTGCCCCGGCCTGCGCCTGGCCTGGGACAAAGTCGAAGGCCTTGAAGACACGCTCGGCCAGCACGGCGTGACCTCCAACTACAGCTACGAGCACGCCGCCTACACCTGGCAACTGGTGCAGCAACTCAAGGGCGGCAAGGCGATCTTTACCCAGCCGGGCATGCCGATCAAATGCGCGGGTGCGCCGCAAAAAGCCCTGTACCTGTCCTGCGACCACTGGCTCAAACAAGGCAACCTGAAAAACATCGAGGTTGAGTTCAACCTCGCGGGCGCCGCGCTGTTTGGCGTGGCGACCTTTGTGCCGCCGCTGATGCAATACATCATAAAATACAACGCGCGCCTGGCGTTCAATTCCAACCTGATCAAGGTCGATGGCCCGTCGCGCACCGCCTGGTTTGAAGTCAAAGACGCCGAAGGCAACATCAGCGTCGAGCAGAAATCCTTCGACATGCTGCACGTGGTGCCGCCGCAAGTTGCCCCGGACTTCATCCGCCAAAGCCCGCTGGCCGACGCCGCCGGCTGGTGTGAAGTCAACCCCCACAGCCTGCAACACCTGCGCTACCCGCACATTTTCGGGTTGGGTGACGTGTGCTCCACCACCAACGCGAAAACCGCCGCCGCCGCGCGCAAGCAGATCGTGGTGGTCGCCGAGAACCTGCTGGCCTTGCGCAACCAAGCGCCGTTGCCGCTGAAGTACGACGGCTACGGTTCCTGCCCGCTGACGGTAGAGAAGGGCAAGGTGGTGCTCGCCGAGTTCGGCTACGGCGGCAAGCTGCTGCCGACCTTCCCACTCGACCCGACGCGGGCACGCCGCTCGATGTGGTTTCTCAAGGCCACGTTGCTGCCGTGGTTCTACTGGAACGGCATGCTCAAGGGCCGCGAGTGGCTGACCCGCCTGAGCAAGGTGGACTAAATGCTGCTGGCCAGTGTGTTGGGTGTACTGATGGGCCTGGTGATGGGGCTTACCGGTGCTGGCGGCGGCATCCTTGGGGTGCCGGCGTTGGTGTTGGGGTTGGGGTTGAGCATGACCCAGGCCGCGCCGGTGTCGTTGCTCGCGGTGGGCGCGGCGGCGGCGGTAGGCGCAGTTGATGGGCTGCGCCACGGCCTGGTGCGCTACCGCGCGGCGCTGTTGATCGCCTTGCTCGGCGCGCTGTTTTCGCCATTGGGGGTGTTCTTCGCGCATCAACTGACGGAGCCGGTGCTGATGGGCCTGTTCAGCGCGTTGATGGTGCTGGTGGCCTGGCGCATGTTGCGGCGCGAAAAGGCCGAAGCGGGCCCGAGTGACCATGGCGCCGCGTCGTGGGGGCAGAAGAACTGCATGCTTGACCAGCAGACCGGGCGCTTCGCCTGGACCGCCAAATGCAGCGCGACCCTGGCCGCGTTGGGCGCGGTAACCGGCGCGGTCTCGGGCTTGCTCGGTGTCGGCGGCGGCTTTCTGATTGTGCCGGCGTTCAAGCAACTGACCGACGTGCAGATGCGCGGCATCGTCGCCACCTCGTTGATGGTAATCAGCCTGCTCTCGCTCGTCGGCGTGGCTGGCGCGATGCATGCCGGTGTGCGTATCGAGCCGCTGGGCTGGGTGTTTATCGCGGCCAGCGTTGTCGGCATGTTGCTGGGCCGGCGCCTGTGTTCGGTGATCCCCGCGCGCGCATTGCAAGTCGGTTTTGCCAGCCTGTGTGTGCTGGTGGCGATTGGAATGTTATCCAGAGCGTTGCTCTGAAAAGCGCTTTTGTGGGAGGCCCCACGGCATCTTTGATCTAGCGCTGTCGCGCGGCAAACGGGTTCGGTGTGCTCTTGGGATTTTCGTATATATCCGTTATTTTTTTGATGGCTGATATCGGTTCCGCTCTTACAGCGGGTCACTTTTGATAGATCCGGAAGCCGGCCCAGTCAAAAGTAACCAAAACGCTCTTGCCCCACCACTCGGCACCTCGCTTAGGCTCGGTGTGCCCGCACTCCGATATTACGGAGCGGGCCGCCGCGATGGGCCATCCTTGGCCCAGCGCGGCTAAACCGGCGTCCTGCCGGTTTACCCGCTCCGTAATATCTGCGTTCGGCCATCGTGGTTTAACGGGGCGCCTCAGATCAAGATCACAATCACAAGCAGGCGGCCCGAAAGCCGACCCAATCTCCCAAGCAGAATGTGGTCAAACTGTGGGAGGGGGCTTGCTCCCGATGGCGGTGGGTCAGTCAATTCATGTATCAACTGTAAAACTGCTATCGGGAGCAAGCCCCCTCCCACAAAAAGCAAAAGCAGATCTGCTGTGTACTCAAGACCCGCCTTTGATCTGCTTCAACCACTCAGGCCGCAGAGCGTCCGGAGCGGTATTACCACGCAGAGCGTGGGAACGATCATCTAAGCCGAACTCGGTCAAACTGTGGGAGGGGGCTTGCTCCCGATGGCGGTGGGTCAGTCAATTCATGCATCAACTGTGAAACTGCTATCGGGAGCAAGCCCCCTCCCACAAAAAGCAAAAAACGCAGATCTGCTGTGTATGCAAAGCCGCCCTTGATCTGCTTCAACCACTCAGGTCGGCTTTCAGGCCGCCGTGCTTTTGCTTTTGATCTTTGTGATCTTGATCTGAGAAGCGCCCCGTTAAACCACGATGGCCGCACGCAGGCTTGAATCCGTGGGTAACCCGGCAGGACGCCGGGTTAGCCGCGCTGGGCCAAGGATGGCCCATCGCGGCGGCCCACGGATTCAAGCCTGTGTGCGGGCACACCGAGCCTAAGCGAGGTGCCGAGTGGTGGGGCAAGAGCGTTTTGGTTACTTTTGCGCTGTTCAAAAGTGACTCGCTGTAAGAGCGAAACCGATACAAACCATCACCCAAATAACGGATATGTACGAAAACCCAAAGAACCCCCAACCCCCGATTCCCGCGCGACAGCGCGCCCACCGTCGAGTAACACGCCTGAATAGATCAATTGTGTCCCTGGCATGACAAGATAACCGCCTCTCAGGTTTACTACGCCTGGAGTCAATGCGCCACCGACCTTGCACGTCGGCTCACCAAGGTCATGCAATGGATAAATACACCCCACACACCTGGCAGCCCCACGAGCGACCGAGCTTGCCGGGTTCGCCGTCGACGCCGTTGCACAGCAACCCAAAGCGCTGGGCGTTCGCGCTGGTGGGCATGCTGGTAGCAATAACCGGTGGGCTCGGCAACGCGCTGGTGATCGCCAACCTGCAATACCTGCAAGGCGCACTCGGCGCGACAACCGCCGAAATGGCCTGGCTGCCCGCCGCCTATGTGATGACCAACGTGTGCATGAACCTGCTGCTGGTCAAGTTTCGCCAGCAATTCGGATTGCGTGCATTTACCGAAGTGTTCCTTGTGCTGTACGCGCTGGTGACCTTCGGCCACTTGTTCGTCAACGACCTCAGTTCGGCCATCGCGGTGCGCGCGGCCCACGGCATGGTGGGCGCGGCGCTGAGTTCGCTGGGGTTGTACTACATGATCCAGGCGTTCCCGGCCAAGTGGCGCATGAAAGCCCTGGTGCTCGGGCTGGGCACCGCGCAGTTGGCGCTGCCGCTGGCGCGATTGTTCTCTGAAGACTTGCTGCAAATCGCCGAATGGCGCGGGCTGTACCTGTTTGAGCTGGGCCTGGCGCTGATTTGCCTGGGCTGCGTGTTCCTGCTCAAGTTGCCGCCGGGTGATCGCTTCAAGACCTTTGAAAAACTCGACTTCCTGACCTTCGGCATTCTTGCCACGGGCGTGGCCTTGCTCTGCGCGGTGCTGTCGCTGGGGCGTATCGACTGGTGGCTGGAAGCCCCGTGGATCGGCGTCGCCTCGGCCTGTTCGCTGGTGTTGATCATGGCCGGCCTGGCCATCGAGCATAACCGCACGAACCCGTTGCTGATGACGCGTTGGCTGGGCAGCGGGGTGATGATTCGCCTGGCGTTGGCGGTGGTGCTGATTCGCATGGTGCTGTCCGAGCAATCCACCGGCGCCGTGGGTTTCATGCAGATGTTGAACATGAGCTACGAGCAGATGCACACGCTGTACGTGGTGATGTTGGCCGGGGCGATTGCCGGGCTGGTGGTCAGTGCGCTGACGATCAACCCGGCGCACCTGCTTATGCCACTGATTATCTCGCTGGCGCTGATGGCCACCGGCTCGGTGATGGACAGTTTTTCGAGCAACCTGACCCGGCCGCAGAACCTCTACATCAGCCAATTCCTGCTAGGCTTTGGCGGCACCTTTTTTCTAGGGCCGACCATGGTGCTGGGCACCCGAAACGTGCTGACCAACCCGCGCAACCTGGTGAGTTTTTCGGTGATGTTCGGTATTTGCCAAAACCTCGGCGGCCTGATTGGTGCGGCGTTGTTGGGCACCTTTCAGATCGTGCGTGAGAAGTACCATTCCAGCATGATCGTTGAGCACCTGACACTGCTTGACCCGCGTGTGGCGGCGCGCGTGCAAAGCGGCGGCGCGGCCTATGGCGGGGTGCTTGCCGACCCCGAATTACGTAACCTGATGGGCATTCGCAGCCTGGCCACGGCGGCCACGCGTGAGGCGAATGTAATGGCCTACAACGATGTGTTCATGCTGATCGCGATCATCGCGGCACTCACCATGACCTGGATTTTTATCCGCAGCCTGTGGCTGATGAGCACCACCAAAGCAGCAGCCCCTCCCGTTCAACCCAGCGGCGTTTCTACATGACCGAAACAAACTCCACGACCACCACCACCAACGCCATCGCTTCGACCCCTGAAGGCACCGCGCCGCCGGGCGCTACCGTGACCGAACCGCGCTCGCTGCGCGTGCGTGTTATCTCATCGTTAGGCTTTGCCGCGATCGCCATCGTGGGTGTGCTGATCGTGCTGTATGCCTGGCAATTGCCGCCGTTCAGCAGTGCCGTAGAAACCACCGAAAACGCGCTGGTGCGCGGCCAGGTAACGATTATCGGCCCACAACTGAGCGGCTACGTATTTGAAGTGCCGGTGCAGGACTTTCAGTTCGTCAAGGCCGGTGACCTGTTGGTGCGCCTGGATGACCGCATCTACAAGCAGCGTCTTGATCAAGCGCTGGCGCAGCGCGCGGTGCAGAAGGCCGCATTGGCGAATGCGCTGCAGCAACGCAACAGCGCCGAAGCGACGATCAAATTACGCCAGGCCGCGCTGGTCGACAGCCAGGCCCAGGCGCGCAAAAGTACCGCCGACTTGCGCCGCAACGAAGAACTGATCAGTGACGGCTCGGTGTCCAAGCGCGAGCTCGACGTGACGCGCGCCGCGAATGCGCAGACCGTCGCAGCGGTCGCACAGGCCCAGGCCAACCTCGAAATCGCGCGCCAGGACCTGCAAAGCGTGATCGTCAATCGCGGTTCACTGGAAGCCGCCGTCGCCAGTGCCGATGCGGCCGTGGAGCTGGCGCGCATCGACTTGTCGAATACGCGCATCACCGCGCCGCGTGACGGCCAGTTGGGGCAGATCGGCGTGCGCCTCGGCGCCTACGTCAACTCCGGCGCGCAACTGATGGCGCTGGTGCCGCCGCAGTTGTGGGTGATCGCCAACATGAAAGAAACCCAGATGGACAACGTGCAGGTCGGTCAGCCGGTCACCTTCACCGTGGATGCGCTGAACCACCGCAAGTTTCACGGCACAGTGCAGCATATTTCCCCGGCGACCGGTTCCGAGTTCAGCCTGTTGCAGGCCGACAACGCCACCGGCAACTTTGTGAAAATCGCCCAGCGCGTGCCGGTGCGGATCAGCGTTGACCCGAACCAGGCCGAGAGTGAGCGCCTGCGTCCGGGCTTATCGGTGGTGGTGAGTATCGACACGGCGGGGCGCTTGAAAAACAGCCCGCCGTGACACTTACACCGTTGGCATGTATTTGAGGTTGAAATTCAGGTGGGTTGATTGGCCGTGTTCCAGCAGTTTTAGCCCCGGCTTGCCAGGCAGGTGATGGGCATTCACCGGATGACTCACCGGCTCGACACAAAAAAACGCCAGCCCCGGCGGGCAGTACAGCAGAAAGTAATCGGCGCCGCTGGCCTGGCACTCCAGCGTATACCCAAGTTCGGGCTGCTCGATCACGCAGCGGCCATCCCACTCGCAAAAGGCATTGTCGACCAGGCCTTCCGGCAGTGTTTTGAGCGCCGTGAAGTTCCACTCATCAGGCACTGGCGCCAGCCCGGTAGGCAGCTTCGACGCATCGCTCAGCCACACCTGCGCGGCCTTGGCGTGTAAACGCGTGCCGGGCCTGCGCGGCAAATACGGGTGCAGCCCCACGCCATGCCACGCGGCTTTTTCGGCCAGGTGAGTCACCTGCACGCTGATGCTCAGTTCACCGTCGTGCAACCGAAAACGCTGCTCGGCGCGGTAGGCGAACGGCGTGTCGCACAGCACGTGCAGCACCACCTCATCCGCCGTTTGGCTGACCACCTGCCACGCCTGTTGCCAGGCCGAACCGTGAATCGGCAGCGGATCGGTGAGGCTGTTCGGCGCCAGGGCCAGCCAGCCGTCGGGGTTGTCGAAACCGCCGTGGGCGATGCGGTTGGACCACGGCGCCAACGGATAACAGCTCAGCTTGCCTGGCAGCCCGGTGTTCACAGCCTGCTCATCGCTATGGCGCAGCAAGGGTTGCCCGCTGGCGCGCACGCTCCAGTTGACGATACTGCCACCCACGGCGGGGGCCAGGGTGAGGTGAGTGAGTTGATCACTGAGTTCGACGAAGTGTGAAGGCATGCGGGTGTCCCGTCGTATGAATTAGAACCAACACGGCAGATAAACAAGGTGGGAGGGAGCAAGCCCCCTTCCACAGTTGATCAAATGGTTTACAGCACCAGGCCTGGCAACCACAGCGACAGCGCCGGGATGTAGGTCACGGCCATCAATACCAAAAACAGCACGCCATAAAATGGCAGCAGCGCCTTCACGGTTTTCTCGATACTGACCTTGCCCACCGCGGCCCCGACAAACAACACCGCGCCCACCGGCGGGGTGATCAGGCCGATACCGAGGTTCACCAGCATGATCATGCCGAAGTGCACCGGGTCGACGCCGATGCCGAGAATCACCGGCAGCAGAATCGGCGTCAGAATCAATATCAGCGGCGCCATGTCCATCACCGTGCCGAGCAACAGCAGCATGGCGTTGATGCACATCAGGATCACGTAACGGTTGTCTGACAGGGTCAGGAACATCGTGGTGATCTTCGAGGGAATCTGCATCAGCGTCATGATGTAGCCGAAGCTTGCGGCGAACGCGATCAATATCATCACGATCGAAATGGTCCGCACCGTGCGGTGCATCAGCTTGGGCAGCTCGCTCCATTTGTAGTCGCGGTAGATGAACATGGTCACGAAGAACGCCCACAGCACGGCAATCGCGGCGGACTCGGTGGCGGTGAAAATACCCGACAGGATGCCGCCGAGGATGATCACCATCGCCATCAAGCCCCACAACGCGTCGGCGCAGATCTTCAGCGCCTGCTTCAAGGGGATCACTTCGCCCTTGGGGTAGTCGCGTTTTTTCGCGAAGATCAGGCACAGCACCATCAGGCACGCGCTCATCAACAGGCCCGGCACGATGCCGGCCATGAACAGCGAGGCGATGGAGACCGTGCCGCCAGCCGCCAGCGAGTAGAGCACCGAGTTATGACTGGGCGGCGTCAGCAGCGCCTGCACCGAACCGCTGATCGTCACCGCCGTGGCGAACTCGCGCGGGTAGCCGCGCCGTTCCATTTCCGGGATCAACACCGAGCCGACCGAGGCGGTGTCGGCCACCGACGAACCGGAAATCGCACCGAAAAACGTCGAGGCCATGATGTTGACCAACGACAAGCCGCCGCGCACGAAACCCACCAGCACGCCGGCAAAGGCTACCAAGCGGCGCGACATGCCGCCCTCGGCCATGATCGCCCCGGCGAGCACAAAGAACGGAATCGCCATCAGCGAAAACTTGTTCACGCCGCCAGCCACTTGAATCATCAAGGCCTGGAACGGAATATCGATCCACCACGCGCCAATCAGTGCGGAAAGCCCCAAGGCGTAAGCCACCGGCATGCCGATCAGGATCAAGGCGATAAAGCTGCCCAACAGAATCAATGCGTCCATATCAGGCAGCCCCTTCGCTTTCTTCAACCAGGTCGAAGCGCACCACGCGCCGTTGGCTCTGGTCACCGAGCAGGAGTTTTTCCAGCACAAACACCAGCGTCAGCAGCCCGCCAATCGGGATCGGCATGTACGTGATGCCCACGCGCAGGGTGGGAATGGCGCTCATGAACTGGTTCCAGGTGGACATGCACAGCTTGCTGCCCCAAATCGTCATAAACAGGCAAACGGTCGCCATCAACAGTTGCGAAAAAATGCCGACGAGGCGGCGTTGTTGCGGGGGCAGGCGGTCAGTGATCATCGCCACCGACATATGCGCCCCGGCGCGGTAGCTGGCAGCGGCGCCGATAAAGGTAAACACCAGCATCAGCAGGATGGCGGTAGGCTCGGGCCAACTGGAGCCGGTACCGAGGATGTAACGCGCGAAAATGCCCCAGGGAATGATCAACGCGACCCCCAGAACCGAGAGGCCGGCGACCCAGATGCAGGTCATGTAAATGCGGTCGTTGATGCGCAACACTAAATTCTTCATGGCGTTCACCGTAACCGGGCGCGGCTGGCTACAAAGCAGCCGGGCGCGCCGGGCCTGTGCAAGGGCAGGGGAGGTTATTGAACGGCGTCGATGCGCTTGATGATGTCGGCGTACGCCGCACCGTACTTGGCGCGAACCGCTGCGGTGGCGTCATAGAAGGGTTTTTTGTCGACCGTAATGAACTCGACACCGGCGGCCTTGAGCTTGGTTTCGCTGCTGGCGGACTTGGCGTCCCACAGCACGCGCTCATCGGCTTGCGCGACCTTGGCGGCCTTTTTGACCATGTCCTGTTGCGCAGGCGTGAGCTTGTTCCAGGTGATTTTCGACATCACGATGGGCTCAGGCAATATCAAGTGTTCGGTGAGCGTGTAGAACTTGGCGTTCTGGTAATGGTTGTGTTCGAGCAGCGTTGGTGGATTGTTTTCGGCGCCGTCGATCACGCCGGTCTGCAAGGCGCTGAAAATCTCGCCGGTGTCCATGGCGATGCCATTGGCGCCCATCGCGTTAAACGCTTCGATGAACAGCGGGTTGCCTTGCACGCGGATCTTCATGCCTTTGAGGTCTTCGATCTTGCGCACCGGTTTTTTCGTATAGAGGTTGCGCGTGCCGCCGTCCATCCAGGCCAGCGCCACCAGGCCGAACTCGGAGTCGGTGATCTTGGCGAGAATTTCATCGCCGATCTCGCCGTCGATCACCTTGCGCATGTGCGCCTGGTCGCGGAACACGAACGGCAGGTTGAACACGTTCACGTCCGGCACCACCGGCCCGACGATGCCAAGGCTGACGCGCGCCATCTGGATCGCGCCGACCTGGGCCTGTTCGACCACTTCTTTCTCGGAGCCCAACACGCCGCCGGGGAAGAACTTGAAGGTCAGTTCGCCGTTGCTCTCTTTGGTCAGCGCGGCGCCCATGTTTTTCTCGGCGACCACGGTCGGGTAGCCGTCGGGGTGGATGTCGGCAAACTTGATCTCCAGCGCGTGGGCGGCGCTGGCACACAGGAGGGTGAGAGGGAGTGCAGCGGCCAGCAAGGTGCGTTTGAAATCCATGGGGTAGCTCTCCAGTCTTGTTATTGTTTTTTTCAAGGCGCAGCGGTGCAGCTAGAGGATGAAGCTCGGTTCGGGCAGCCCGGTTACGCCAGGGTTGAGGGCGAACACGCCGCCGGCCAGCGACTGGGCGCTCTGGTCATCACGAATCGAGGTGACAAACAAGGTGTCCAGCCGGCTGCCGCCAAACGCGCACATGGTGGGTTTTTTTACCGGTACGGTGAGGGAACGGTCGAGGCGGCCGTCGGGGGTGAAACGGTGCACCAGCCCGGCGTCGTTGGCGCAGATCCAATAGCAGCCGTCGGCGTCCACCGCAGCGCCGTCGGGGCGACCAAGGAACCGATGCATGTCCACAAACACGCGACGATTGGACGGCGTGCCGGTGTCGATGTCGTAGTCAAAGGCCCAGATCTGCTGCACCAGCGGGTGCGAATCCGAGGCATACATGGTGCGGCCATCCGGGCTGAACGCGAGGCCGTTGAGGGTGATGAACCCGTCTAATTGAGCGTGCGGCGCCGAGCCTGTCGCGTAGCGGTAGAGGATGCCCTCGGCCGCATTCGCCGCCATGTTCAGCACCATGCTGCCGGCCCAGAACCGGCCCTGGCGATCACAGCGGCCGTCGTTCAAGCGCATGTCTGCGCGCGGGTGCGCCACACTTGCCAGGGGCGTGGTGTCGAGGCTGCCGTCGTTGTGCGGAGTCAGTTGGAAGAACCCGCTTTCCATTCCCGCGACCCAGTTGCCCGCGGTGGTGCGGGCAATACACGCGAGCATCTGCGGCGCGGTCCAGGCGGCGACGTGGCCGTTGGCGGCGCTCCAACGCTGCAAGCCGCCGTTGGGAATATCCACCCAGTACAGCGCGTTTTCCTCTGGCACCCACACCGGGCATTCGCCTACGGCATTACGGGCGTCGACGATCAATTCAGCATTCATGGCAACTCATTCCCTTGGGTTGATGGGCGCTCAGTCACCAAACGGGCCAGCGGCGCAGAACGCGCCGCCTTGATAGACCTTGGCCGGGTCATCGGCGGCAACCGGTGGCTGGCTTTCGACGTTGGCGCGGAACACTTCGGAACTGTCTTTGGGGGCAAAACCCAAGTGCGCGGCGTAGCGGTTGTCCCACCAGGTGTCGAGGTTATCCGACACGCCGTAGACCACGGTGTGGCCGACATTCGGTGTGTACAGCGCGCGCTCGAGCAACTGGGTCAAGTCATCAAAACTCAGCCAGGTGTGCATCATCCGGCGGTTTTGCGGTTCAGGAAACGAGGAACCGATGCGGATGCTCACGGTTTCGATGCCGTAACGGTCGAAGTAAAAACTCGCCATGTCTTCACCGTACGACTTGGACAGGCCGTAGTAGCTGTCCGGGCGGCGCGGCGAGTGGGCGTCGATGGTTTCGCCCTGTTTGTAGAAGCCGATCACATGGTTGGAGCTGGCGAAGATCACGCGTTTCACGCCATGCCGGCGCGCGGCTTCGTAAAGATGGAAAACCCCGCAGATGTTCGCGCCGAGGACTTCTTCAAAAGAACGCTCTACCGAGACGCCACCAAAGTGCAGGATGGCATCGACGCCTTCCACCAAATGGTGCACGGCGTGTTTATCGGCAAGGTCGCAAGTCTGTACTTCTTCGGACTCGCTGGCGGCCGGCGCCATGCTGGCAATGTCCGACAGGCGCAGCACCTGCGCGTAAGGGCGCAGGCGTTCGCGCAAGACTTTGCCCAAACCACCTGCGGCACCGGTGAGCAGCAGGCGGTTGAATGGAACAGGCGTGGTGGTGGTCGTGGTCATGAGGGTTCCATTGTTGTTGTAAGTTGTCGTATGACTATGCCGAAGTATTGGTAGGAATTCGCGACGTTGTCAACGCTCTTGCAGGCGGCGCAACGCCAAATGCGGGAGGCGGCTTGCTGCCGATGGCGGTGTATTATTAATACATTTTGTGACTGACATACCGCCATCGGGAGCAAGCCCCCTCCCACAGGGAATTTCCCTTGGCGAGGAGGCCGACTGTTTACAACAGCGAGATGGGGTAGCTGACGAAAAGCCGGTTTTCGTCAAATTCATTGGTGCTGAAATCCCGACGCATGGTCGAGTTGCGCCACCGCACATTCAGGTTTTTCAGCGCGCCACTCTGCACGGTGTAGGCCAGCTCCGATTCGCGGCCCCATTCCTTGCCATCGGTGATCGCCCCGGTGTGCACGTTATCGCCGCTGATGTAGCGGTTCATCATGGTCAACCCCGGCACACCCAGCACCACGAAGTTGAAGTCATGGCGTACTTGCCAGGATTTTTCCTTGGCGTTGTCGTAGCTGGCGTTGTAGCTGTCGTTGGCCAGGGTGCCGCCGCTGGTGCCGTTGATGCGCATCCACGCGCTGTCGCCGGTCAGCTTTTGCAGGCCGACGTAGAAGGTGTGGCCCTGGTACTTGGCCGACAGCAGGGCGAACGCGGTTTTGTTGTCGAGGTCGCCGGCCAAGGCGCTACCGTTTTCCTTGCCGTTGAAGAAACCCAGGTTGGCGCCCAGGGTCCAGTCGCCGACCGGTTGGCTGTGGGTCAGGTTGAAATACTGTTGTTGGTAAATATCGCTCAACTCGGCGTACCACACGCCGACTTGGGTGCGCTTGTCGTTGAAGCTGTATTCGCCGCCGCCGAAGTTGAAGCGGTCGGAGGTAAACCCGGCTTTGCCGTTCATGAACATGTCTTCCATGCTCGCGTCGTTGCGCGGGCTGTTACCGCGAAACTGCCCGCCGTAGAGCGTCAGCCCGGCGATTTCATTCGACGTGACCTGGCCGCCACGGAAGGTTTGCGGCAGCGAACGGCCGTCGTCGGAGCGCAGGATCGGCAGCACCGGCATCCATTCGCCGACCTTCAGTTCGGTCTTCGACAGTTTGCTTTTCAGCGCTACACCCAGGCGCCCGAAGTTGTCGGCCGGGCGGCCATCGCTGTGGATGGGCAGTAATTGGGTGCCGCCGGTGCCTTTGCCGCCATCGAGTTTTTGCGAATACAGGCCCAGCACGTCAATCCCGAAACCCACGGCGCCTTGGGTGTAGCCGGACTTGGCGTCGAGAATGAAGTTCTGTGTCCACTCTTCGGCCTTGCCCTGCGCGTTGCCGGGGTTGGTGAAGTTACGGTTGAAGTAGGCGTTACGCAGGTTGAGCGTGGCTTTGGCGTCGTCGATGAAGCCTTCGGCGCAGGCGGCGTGGGGCAGGGTGAACGCCAGGCTGGCGAGGCCGATGAGGCCGAGACGCGCAGAGGAATTGCGGGCGAATTGACTCACAGTGAAGCTCCCTTTTTTTGTTTTTATTATTTGTTATACGTCGTCGTACAACATGGAGCCGGATACTTGCTGTGTTTTCGCGGTGTGTCAATCAGAAGTTATACGATGACCTCCTCGATTTTGTGGGAGCGGGCTTGCTCGCGATGCGGGCGCCTCGGTGCATCAGGTACACCGAGTTGATGCAATCGCGAGCAAGCCCGCTCCCACAGAAAGCTAAAAAACCCTGCCCCGCCGTGACCATCGGCGGCAGCGTGCCGAGCAGCGAGACAGCGCCGACTGCGCCAATCCCCAGTAACCATTCGAGCATCACACTGGCCTGCAACGCGCCCACGCGTTGCTCGCACTCCCGAACGCGCAACCGGTTGAGCAATGCCAACCCCAACATCCCCAGCACCAGCAGCACCTTGATCAACAAAATCAACGCAAAACCACTGAACAAAGGCGTGGGCCACAGTTGCCCGGTCAACACACGAACATTAATCAAACCCGTCAGCACCAAGCCCGCCACCAGGGCGTAACCTGCGCCGCTGAAGCGCGTGAGAACAGCTTGCAGCGCATGCTCTTGCGACTGTCTGAGGATCAACACCAGCAGCAACAACCCGCCGAGCCAGGCACCGACGCAGACCAAATGCACCACTTGGTTAAGCATCAACAATTGCCCGCCAAGCCCACTGAGCATGGCGCCATGGCCTACCGGTGCCAGCGTCGCCAACAGCAGCGCAAGCAATGGCAGGCGCAACGTTGGCCAGGGTTTGATCAGCGCAATCACCAGCAGCAGGTTAAGCAGCAGATGCCAGACCCACACCTGGCCAAAAAAGGTTTTGCCCAGCACCAACTGCACGGTAGCCAGTTGCAGCGCCGCGTCCCAACTGCCGGCCATGCTGGCCGTGATCAACAAAAGCCACGGCACGCCGGAACCCAGTCCCAGCCACGCGAGCGCGCGAGTAATGCGCAGCAGTTGCCGGTCCAGTGCCGGCTGCGGTTCAGCGCCGAGCAGCCAGGGCCTGAACACGCAGGCCCCGAACATCAACAACACGACGATGAAATGCATGAAGCGGCACAGCACCAGCAGCGTCGCCATGGGTTATTGGCCGACCTTGAAGCTGTACTCGCCGTTGCTCTTGTGGGTGTCGACCGACACCGCGTTCCACACCACTTTGTACTGACCTGGCGCGAGCGGGGCGGCGGGCGTCACCACCAGGGTTTTCTTGTCGGCGTCCGGGGTGTCGAGGCCTTTGATCGCGACTTCGGTGCCGTCTTTGCTCAACGACACCTTGGTGAAGGTGGCCTCGATACCTTCGCTGAAGCTCAAGCGCAGGTCGGCTGGCGCGGCAACCGTGCTGTCGGCGGCAGGCGTGGTAGTTTTCAGGTGGGCATGCGCAAACGCCGCCGAGGCGCCAAGCAAAGAGGCAAGCAGGGCCACGGTGGTCAGGGTTTTCTTGATCAACATTGTGCAATACCAATCAATGGGGAGGAGCGCGCAGTGTACGAAGTTTCGACGCCGCCTGCCCACCTCGCCACTGCTAAAAACCCTTGGAATACCCTCACCTGTGGGAGCGGGCTTGCTCGCGATAGGGCCAACGCGGTGCCCCAATCAACCGCCCGCTTGCCAACCGCCACCCAGCGCCGTGACCAACCCCACGCTCGCCTGCAACTGACGCGTCTGCACCGCTTGCAATGCCCTTTGCGCTTGTAACGCCGCCGTCTGCGCGGTCACCACGTCCAGATAACTCACGGCCCCCGCTTGATAGCTGTTCATCGCCAGCGCTTGCGTGTGTTGCGCCGCGTCCGCCGCCGCTTGCTCATCCTGCGCCTGCTGCTGCAAATCCCGTAGTTGCGCCAGGTTGTCTTCCACCTCGCGCACGGCTTTGAGCACCTGGCTGCGGTACTGCGCCGAGGCTTGTTCAAACTCGGCCTTGGCTTGGCGTTCATTGGCACTCAAACGCCCACCGTCAAAGATCGGCAGGTTGACCAAAGGCCCGAGTGCCCAGTAGCGATTGCCCGCCGAAAGCAGATTGCCAACGCCCTGCGTCTGCCCGCCGATCAACCCGGTCAAACTGAAATTCGGGTACCACGCAGCTTTGGCCACGCCGATATTGGCGTTGGCCGCAAACACTCTGCGTTCCGCCGCCGCAATGTCCGGACGGCGTTGCAGCAGATGGCTCGGCAACTGCGACGGAATCGCCGGTAATGCGATCAAGTGCGGGCTCGCTGGCAAGCTGAAGTCGCTGGCTGCCACACCGGTCAACTCAGCAATCGCATGCTCGGTCAGGTTGCGTTGCCCGCGCACGTCATCCAACTGGGCCTTGGCCTCGGCCAGTTGGTTTTGCGCACGCGTCAGGTCCAGCTCCGACGCAATCTGGCCTTCATAGCGACTGCGCGTCAATTGCAACGCCTGGCTGAAGTCATCCAGCGAGCTGTTGAGAATTCGCGCCTGCGCATCCAGCCCATTGAGCTGCACATACAGCCTCGCCAGTTGCTGTTGCATGCTCAGGCGCGCCACCGCCAAGTCATCCGCCGACGCTTGCACCTGCGCATCACCGGCCGCCACCTGGTTGCGAATTTTGCCCCACAGGTCGACGTCGTAGCTCAGCGAAAACCCTGCGCTGTTGCTGTTGTAGATCGACGGTTGAGTGGTCCCGCGCAAGGGCCGCGAGTCCGATTGGCGTTGGCGCAACGGTTGCGCGCTGGCGCTGATCTGCGGGAACAACCCGGCATGCAATTGGCTGGCATAGGCTTGCGCGGCATCGAAGTGCGCGAGAGCCGCCGCCAGGTCCGGGTTGGCTTTGAGCAGGTGGTGTTGCAGGTCATTCAGGCGCGAATCGTTGTACAGCGTCCACCACTGCGGGGCCAGTTGGTCGGACGGTTGGGCGCTGTGCCACGGGCCATCGCTGGTCTGTTCGCGGTAGCCCGCCGGCAGGTCAATCGACGGCACCGTATAGGTGGGCGCCATCGAGCAGCCGTGCAAGGCCAGCAGCATCAGTGCGGCGAAGGGCTTAAGCCTTGGGCGCATGCGCACCTCCGGCGTCGGCCAGTTGCACGCGGTCGCCTTCGCGCAGCGCATCGGGCGGGTTGTCGACCACGCGGTCGGCGGGTTTCAGGCCCTGGTCGATCACCAGGCGCTCGCCGAGGTCGAGGCCGATGTGGATGTCTTGCAGGTGCACATGGTTGTGCGCGTCCAGCAGCGCAACCTGGGTGCCTTGGGCGCGGAAGATCAGCGCGCTGGCCGGGATGCTCACGCCGTGCGTGTCGGCCGGAATCGGCAGGCTGGCTTCGGCGTAATCGCCGGGCAGCAACGCGCCGTTGGGGTTGTCGGCAACGAACTGCGCGAGCAGCGTGCCGGAGCGCTGGTCGATGGCGGTGGAGTCGCCGATCAGGCGCGCCTTGAAATGCTCGCCGGGATGTTCGGGCACCGTCAGTTCGGCCTCAAGGCCTGTGTGGATGACCGCCGCGTAGTTCTGCGGCACCGGCACATAGAGGCGCAACTGGTGCGTGTCGGCGAGGTTGAACAGCTCGGGGTCGCTGTCGGTGTCGGCCTTGATCAACTGGCCGATGTCGGTGTTGCGCGCGGTGATGGTGCCGGCGAACGGCGCGCGAATAGTCTTGTAGCTTTCCAGTGCCGACAGCCGCGCATAGTCGGCGGCGGCAGCTTGGGCGTTGGCTTTGGCAGCGGCGGCGTTCGAGGTTTTTTCATCGGCCTCTTGGCGCGACACCGAGTGGCTGGCCAACAGGTTTTGCCAGCGCGTGGCGGTGGTTTCGGCCAGGCGTGCGTTGGCCTGCTCTTGCACCAGGCGCGCGTGGGTTTGCGCCAGTTGCTGGTCGAGGTCGGGGCTGTCGATTTCAGCGAGTATTTGCCCGGCTTTGACCTGCGTGCCGATGTCGGCCTTCCAGTCTTTTAAATAGCCGCTGACCCGCGCGTGAATCGGCGCCTTGCTCCAGGCCTCAAGGTGCGCAGGCAGGCGCAGGGTGTCACCCGCAACGTTCTGCCGGGGTTGAAACACCATCACCTGCGGGATGGCGGCGGTTTCGGTCCAGGCGGTAACCGATTGTTCATGCAGCGTGCGGGCGTGCAGGCCGTTGGCGACCAACAGTGCGGCCAGCGTCAGGCCGCCGGCACCCATGAGCATCAGACGCTTGCGCGAGGGTTTGTGATCAGACGACATGTGGGGTTTCTCCAACTGCAGCGCGAGTAGGGTGACGACCGTGGACCAGGCTGAAAACCACGGGAACAAACAACAATGTGGCGACGGTGGCGAAGATCAAACCACCGATCACCGCGCGCCCGAGCGGAGCGTTTTGCTCCTCGGACAGTGCCAGTGGCAGCATGCCGATGATCATCGCCAAGGCGGTCATGCACACCGGCCGAAAACGTGTGTAACCGGCCTCCATGGCCGCCTTCAGCGCATCACCATGTTCGGCCAGGCGTTCACGGCAGAAGCTCACCACCAGAATCGAGTTGGCGGTGGCCACGCCCATGCACAAGATGGCGCCGGTGAGTGCGGGCACCGACAATGAGGTGCCGCTGAGGAACAACATCCACACGATGCCCGCGAGTGCGGCCGGCAAGGCGGTGATGATCACAAACGGGTCGGCCCAGGATTGGAAGTTGACCACGATCAGCAGGTAAATCAGCACCACCGCGCCGAGCAGGCCGAAGCTCAAGCCACTGAAGGCTTCATGCAGCGCGTCGATCTGCCCATGCAGGCTGATAACCGCGCCTTTGGGGCGCATGGACGCGGTGTCGTCGAGCACTTTTTGCACGTCGCGCGCCACGCCACCGAGGTCGCGACCTTGCACGTTGGCGTACAGGTCCAACGTCGGCTGGATGTTGTAATGGGTCACCACCGCCGCGCTTTGCACGCGGGAAATACTCGCCAGGCCGCCGAGTATTTGTGACTGGCCATTGGCGCCGGTGACCGGCAAGGCTTCCAGCGACGGCAGGCTGTCGAGGCGGTATTGCGGGGTGGCGGCGACGATGGAATATGACACGCCGTTGGCCGGGTTAAGCCAGAACGTCGGCGCCACTTGGGAGCTGCCGGCGAGCGAGGCGACCATGCTGTTGGTCACGTCGCGTTCGGTAATGCCCAAGCCATTGGCGCGCAGGCGGTCGACATTCACTTGCAGCGATGGGTAGCCGGTGGACTGCTGAATACGCAGGTCGGCAATGCCCGGTACATGTTGCAGGCGACGTTCCAGTTCGACGGCGTAGGCACGGTTTTCTGCATCGCTGCGCCCGGAGATTTTCACGTCCAGCGGGGCCGGCGCACCGAAGTTGAGGATCTGGCTGCTGATGTCGGCCGGCAGGAACGCAAAGTGGCTGCCGGGGAAACTTTGCGGCAAGGCTTCGCGGAGTTTTTTCACGTAGTCGGCGGTGGGCGCGTGGTCCTTCTTCAAGCTGACTTGAATGTCACCGTCCTGCGGGCCGATGGTGCCGCTGCTGCTATAGGCCATGTCGATGCCGCTGAGCGGAATGCCGATGTTGTCGACGATGGTGTCGAGTTCGTCGGCCGGGATAACCTCACGAATCCGCGCTTCAATACGGTCGAACGCCGCCGCGCTTTCTTCGATGCGCGTGCCCAGCGGCAAGCGCACGTGGAGGGCGAGGGCGCCAGCGTCGGTGGCCGGGAAAAAGTCCTGGCCCAAGCTTGGCAACAGCAGGAACGAGGCGAGCACACAGGCCAGGAAGCCTGCGATAAACCGCTTGCGATTGCCCAGCGCCAACGTCAGCAGGCTGTGGTAAGTGTCGCGGACGTTCGAAAAGTGCCGCTCGAAACCCTGTTGAAAATTCAGCACTGACTGCAGCATGGCATTGCGTGGTTTCGCGTGCTGCTCACCTTCATGGTGGTTGATGAATTGATCTTCGGGGTGATGGCCTGCGCCTTGTTCCGGCGTGTGCGGCTTGAGCAGGAACATCGCCAGTGTCGGCACCAGCGTGCGTGAAAGAATGAACGAGCTGGCCATAGCGAAAATCACCGCCAGCGCCATCGGCCGGAACAGGTAACCGGCGATGCCTTGCAGCAAAAACATCGGCACAAACACGATGCAGATACACAGCAGCGAGACGAACGCCGGGCCGACGATTTGCGCGGCGCCATCCAGAATCGCGGTCTTGACTGCCTTGCCTTGTTCGAGGTGCCAGTTGATGTTTTCGATGGTCACCGTGGCGTCGTCGACCAGAATCCCCACCGCCAACGCCAGCCCGCCGAGGGTCATTACGTTGAGGGTTTGCCCGCTGACCGCCAGCAGCGCAATGGCCGACAGCACCGCCAAGGGAATAGAGGCGGCGATGATCAGCGTCGAGCGCCAACTGCCGAGGAACAGCAGGATCATCGCGCTGGTCAGCAAGGCGGCGATGATGCCTTCCTGGGCCACGCTGCCCACCGATTGCTTGACGAACACCGAGGCGTCACCCAGCAGCGAGGTCTTCAGCGACGGCGGCAGGGTTTCGTTGATGCGCGGCAGCATCTGGCGGATGCCGTCGATGATCGACAGGGTGGAAATGCTGCCGTTTTTCAACGCAGGCATCAGCACCGCGCGGTGGCCGTCGACGCGCACGATGTTGGTTTGCGGCGGTGAGCCGTCGCGCACGTGAGCCACCTGGCCGATGGTGATAATCGCACCGTCCACGGTTTTGATCGGCAGGTCGTTCAGCTCGTCAATCGCCTTGGGGCTGTTGTTGAGCAAGATCGTGTATTCGTTGCGGCCAAGCTTGGCGGTGCCCACCGGGATGATCTGGTTCTGCAACGCCAGCGCATTGCCCACGTCCTGTGCCGACAGGCCTTTGGCGGCCAACGCTTGCGGGTCGAGGTCGAGGGTGATCTGGCGTTGCTTGCCGCCCATTGGGGTCGGCATCGCCAGGCCGGGCAGGGCGCTCAACGGAAGCCGAATGTTGTTTTGCACCAGGTCGCGAATCTTCGCTTCCGAGAGGCTCGGGCTGGAAAATGCCATTTGCAGGATCGGCACCGTGGAGGCGCTGTAGTTGAGGATCAGCGGCGGCGTGATGCCCGGTGGCATTTGCTTCAGCACGGTTTGTGACACCGCCGTCACCTGGGCGTTGGCGGTGCGTATATCCACGCCGGGCTGGAAGAAGATTTTCACGATGCCCATGCCGGGCAACGACTGCGATTCGATGTGCTCGATGTCGTTGACGGTGGTGCTCAGGGAGCGCTCGTAGGTGTAGATCACCCGACCGGCCATGGCGTCCGGTGACAAGCCGTTGTACTGCCAGACCACGGCGACCACCGGGATGCCGATATCGGGGAACACATCCGTAGGGGTTCGCAGGGCCGCCATCGGCCCGATGATGCAGATGAATATGGCCAACACGATAAACGTGTACGGCTTTTGCAGTGCGGTCTTTACCAGCCCGAGCATGCGTGAACCTCCGAGGGAGCAGAATTGCAAACCCCGGCAGTCTTGCCCGACCCACCTAACACGCACCTTTCAGCCAGGTGAAGGAACATTTAGTTAGCGGCTGAAGATCGTTTCATATGGATTCATTTGTTCTAAAAAGCGCAGCTCCCCAAGCTTGTAGCCCATCGGACGCGGACACATTCGACACCCGTCCAGTGTTTTTTATTGAGGTCTTTTGGAGCCCTGCCATGTCACTGAAACCGCTGTTGTTGATGCCTGCCCTTGCCGCCGTATTATTGTTGTCAGCGTGCGCCGCCCCGATTCCCAAGGCGGACCCGAGCGAGGCGTGGATTGGTTTGAAAGAGGAAGCGCCGAACGACCTGATGGCCGAGCGAGTCGACGGCCAGCGCGTGGATGACGGGCGCTATTTTGAAGTGAGCCCGGGGGACCATCGCCTTGACGTGACGTTATTTGAAGAAGAGCCCGGCGACGACAATCAGCAGGAGTGCCAGGGGCGGGTCGAGTACAAACATTTCCAGGCGGGTAAGCACTACACGTTGGTGGAGTCGAGCCTGGGCAGTACCGTGCGCGCCGTCCTTGAAGACGGCCACGGCAAAGAACTCGCGGCCACTCAAGACTTCAATTGCATGCCTGGCTAGGCGTGGTGCACCGCTGCCTTGTGCGGCTTGGCGGGTGCGGCGGGTTTAACGTGGGGGTGGTGATGCCGACGAGTCACGCGCATGACCCCCCACAACATGGCGCTGGCGACCGCCAGCCAACCACAGACCAACAGGAAAATCGTTGTTGCAAGGCTCATTTTGGCCTCCTTTCGCCCCGCAGGGGGCACACACAGTCTTTTCAATGGACAGTCTAGCTGCCTCACGGTTGCTTGCTATTGACCAATGGTCATGGCTGTCCAACGTGTTTGCACTATCCAGAGTGTTTACTAGCGTTCAAGGCTATACCCGCGTTGCCGTGCGCCCTATGATCAGGGCCTTCAGCGGCAGTTGATCAAGAGAGTAGAAAATTGCGGTTACGGTCGAACGTTAAAACCTCCCTGTTGTTGGCCTGCGCCTTGGGCCTTGCGGCCTGCGCCGGGCAGCCGTCGAAACTTGCCGGCCTGCCGGAGCGCGTCGAGCTCAACGGCGTGCCGGCGTTTCGCAGCGAAGCGTACCTGAGTGGCCCCTCGGCTTTGGCTAGCATGCTGTCGCAAGAAGGCATTGTCATGACACCCGGTTTGCTCGACAAACCCCTGCACTTGCCGGGTGGCGAGGCCGACCTTGAGCGCAACATGCAGGTGTTGGCGCGTGAGTACGGGTTGATGGTGTACCCGCTGGACGCTCAGTTGACGGCCGTGCTGGCGCAGGTGGCGGCGGGTTACCCGGTGATGGCACGCATCAACTCAAGCTTCTGGTCCGGCCCGCGGTATGTGGTGGTGGTGGGCTTCAATCAACAGAAAAGCACGGTGTTGCTGCGCTCGGGCATGGATCGGCGGCGGCTGATGAGCTTCAGTGATTTTGAATCGGCATGGAACAGCGCCGGGCACTGGGCGATTCTGACGCAGCGCCCCAGCCAGTTACCGGCGAAGGTCGACGCGCAGCGCTGGCGCGACGCCGCAAAGGCTACCGCACAAGCCGGGCAAGAGCAGGCGGCGGCGCAGGCACTCAAAGTGTTGGCGGAACGCAAATGATAACGCTGGGATAAACCCCCTGTGGCGAGCGGGCTTGCTCGCCACAAGAGCGCGGACTTCAGGAGAGGTGTGCAGATAGCGTTGTTGCTTAACGACGCACTTCTGCAGCATTCGGGCGGTTCTTCAGGTTCTTGTCGGCCTTGTAGCGCAACGCCACATCCGGCACCGAGCCGCTCTTGCCGGTCTCGACCCAGTTGCGAATACGCGTGGCATCGGCGAAATGCGTGAATTTGCCGAAGGCATCAAGAATCACCAGCGACACCGGGCGGTTTCCCATGGTCGTAACCAGCACCAGGCAATGGCCCGCCTGGTTGGTGAAGCCGGTCTTGGTCAGCTTGATGTCCCAGTTGGCGCGGTTGATCAGGTGGTCGGTGTTGGAAAAGCCCAAGGTGTAGTTGGGCTTGCGGAACGCCACGGTCTTCTCCTTGGTGGTACTCAACTGGCTCAGCATCGGGTATTTGCGCGCGGCGGCCAGCAGTTTGCTCAGGTCACGCGCGGTCGACACGTTGTGAATCGACAGGCCGGTGGGCTCTACATAATGCGTGCTGGTCATGCCCAGCGCCTTGGCCTTGGCGTTCATTGCTGCGATAAAGGCCGGGTAGCCGCCCGGGTAATGGTGAGCCAGGCTCGCGGCGGCACGGTTTTCCGACGACATCAGCGCAATCAGCAGCATCTCTTTGCGCGGCATTTGGCTGCCGATTTTTACCCGGGAGAACACGCCTTTCATCTCCGGCGTGTCCTGGATATTGATGTCGATGTACTCATCCATGTTCTGCTTGGCTTCCAGCACGATCAGGCCGGTCATCAACTTGCTGACCGAAGCAATCGGCACCACCACGTCAGGGTTGCTCGAATAAATCACTTTGTTGGTCTGCAAGTCGACCAGCATGGCGCTGCCGGAGGCGATTTGCAGTTTGGAGGTGTCACGCGGGGCGATGATGGTTTCGCTGGCGTGCGCAAAAGTGCCTGTAAATGCAAAAAAAAGGCTAACGATAGAGAGACGAATTTTCACGCGGATGAACTCGCTAAAGAGTAAGGAAATACCGTCCATGGAACAGGTTTTATGATAAATGACGTTACATTTTAGGAGTATGGATGAAGAACTGTCGAATGTTCTTCCAGAACCGGACGAAAGTGCTTAAAAACTAACAAAAAACAGTTTTTTTACGCGCAATAAAAAGCCCTGCGATAAGGCAGGGCTTTTTCATTACTGCTGGTTATTAGTCGTGCAGGGTTTCTGCCGCGTACAGCGTATTTTCCAGCAGGCAGGCGCGGGTCATCGGGCCAACACCGCCTGGCACCGGGGTTATCCAGCCAGCGCGGGGCAGGGCGGTGTCGTACACCACGTCGCCGACCAGCTTGCCGTCGTCCTGGCGGTTGATGCCCACGTCGATCACGATGGCGCCTTGCTTGATCCACTCACCTTTGACCAGGCCCGGCTTGCCGGCAGCCACCACCACCAGGTCAGCGCGGCCGACGTGGCCGGCGAGGTCTTTGGTGAAGCGGTGGGTTACAGTCACAGTGCAGCCGGCCAGCAGCAGTTCCATGGCCATCGGGCGCCCGACGATGTTGGAGGCGCCGACCACCACCGCGTCGAGGCCGTACAGGTCGACACCGGTGCTTTCCAGCAAAGTCATGATGCCTTTCGGGGTGCACGGGCGCAGCAATGGAATGCGCTGCGCGAGGCGACCGACGTTATAAGGGTGGAAACCGTCGACGTCTTTGTCCGGGCGGATACGCTCCAGCAGTTTGGAGGCGTCCAGATGCTCGGGCAGCGGCAGTTGCAGCAGGATGCCGTCGATGTTTGCGTCATCATTAAGGCTGTCGATCAGGTCGGTCAGCGCTTGTTGAGTGGTGCTTTGCGGCAAGTCGTAAGCCTTGGAAATGAAGCCGACCTCTTCACAGTCTTTACGCTTGTGCGAGACATAAACCTGAGAGGCAGGATCGCTGCCGACCAGGATCACCGCGAGGCCGGGCGTGCGCAGGCCTTGCAGGCGGCGCTCGGTGACTCGTTTGGCGATCTGCTGGCGCAGGCTGGCGGCGATTGATTTGCCGTCGATAAGTTGTGCAGTCATTACGCGTGATTAACCATCGAGAGGGGGAAGAAAAGTGCGCGCATTCTCGCATGTCACGCCGCAAGGGCAAAGGCGCTTGGTCTGCAAATTGCCCTAACCCCTTAAATAAAATCAGTTTTTTTCAAAAAAGATTTGACGGGTTTCCGGGGCGTCTATACTATTCGTCGCACTTGTCGGGCACAGCCTAGCACTGGTTACGAAAGTCGAGCATTTGTGTTGTTATGCAAGGCTTGCAGCACTTAGTTTGTAATCCTCCAAGAGTACAGATTAATCAGGCGCCCGTAGCTCAGTTGGATAGAGCATCCGCCTTCTAAGCGGATGGTCGCAGGTTCGAGTCCTGCCGGGTGCGCCATTAGGCAGCTTTGGCACAAGTAATGTTTTATGGTGGGCGTAGCTCAGTTGGTAGAGCACGGGATTGTGACTCCCGTTGTCGAGGGTTCGATCCCCTTCGTCCACCCCATATTTTAAAAGGCGCCAGATTAATCGTCTGGCGCCTTTGCTTTAATAGCTTCAAGCGCGGATGTGGTGGAATTGGTAGACACACTGGATTTAGGTTCCAGCGCCGCGAGGCGTAAGAGTTCGAGTCTCTTCATCCGCACCATTTAAAGCTTCGCCTTGCCCTCGGGTCAGGTGAGGGTCGACAAAGAAGCTGTTCGAGTTCTTTGTTCATGCAATATGGTGGGCGTAGCTCAGTTGGTAGAGCACGGGATTGTGACTCCCGTTGTCGAGGGTTCGATCCCCTTCGTCCACCCCATATTCAGAAAAAGCGCCAGATCAATGATCTGGCGCTTTTTTTTGCGTTCCGAAAACTTGTTGCCAAGAAAAAGCAAGCATTCTCAATGCCTTGGCGTTAGAATCGTTGCCGGTTTTGAGCGTGTATAACTGGTCTGAGGCAGTATCAGGGTCAGTACAGCTATTTAATAGCGAATAACGGCGCAGTACCTGAAAAAGGGCTGTGCCGTTTTTGTTTACGTGTTTTGAGGTTTCAGGGCAGGGCGTTTCGTCGTATTTGTGTTTCTCGATGCTGCTGCCGTGCCCTCCGGCCTTGTTTGCAAGGTCGGTAGCCAAGGGCGTGCGTCCAGACGCTTCTATATATAGAAGGGTTGATGCAGAGCCTTGGCGTGATGCGCTGTATTTGCTAACGGGATGAGGTGCATGCGTGCACTTGAACCTATAAATGGCCTGCTGTTTTTCTACCCGTTTTCAGTAGGGTGACTTCTTGAGTTTGACCCACTAGAATGCATGCCCTTGATTCTGGGGTCGGAAACGGCCGGCTAACGTCTGTGCAACGAGGAATATCCATGCAAGTTTCTGTTGAAAATACTACTGCTATCGAGCGCCGCCTGAGCATCACCGTGCCGGCAGAGCGTATCGAGACTGCGGTCAACAAGCGTCTGCAGCAGACTGCCCAAAAGGCTAAAATCGCTGGTTTCCGTCCAGGCAAAGTGCCAATGAGCGAAATCAAGCGTCGTTTTGGTGCCGATGCGCGTCAGGAAGCGGTAGGTGACGTGATTCAGGCGTCCTTCTACGAAGCGGTTGTTGAGCACAAGCTGAACCCGGCTGGCTCGCCGTCTATCGAGCCCAAGTCGCTGGAAGCCGGCAAAGACCTGGAATACGTTGCCGTATTCGAAGTGTTTCCAGAGTTCGAAGTCGCCGGTTTCGACTCCATCGCCGTTGAGCGCCTGAGCGCTGACGTGGCTGATGCTGACCTGGACAACATGCTGGAAATCCTGCGCAAGCAGAACACCCGTTTTGAAGTGGTCGAGCGTGCTGCCCAGAACGAAGACCAGCTGAACATCGATTTCGTTGGCAAGGCTGACGGCGAAGAGTTCGCTGGTGGCTCCTCCAAGGGTACTCAGCTGGTGCTGGGTTCCAACCGCATGATCCCTGGTTTCGAAGACGGCCTGGTTGGCGCCAAAGCTGGCGAAGAGCGCGTTCTGAACCTGACTTTCCCAACGGATTACCAGAACCTGGACCTGGCCGGCAAAGCCGTCGAGTTCACCGTGACGGTCAACAGCGTTTCCGAGCCTAAGCTGCCAGAACTGAACGAAGCGTTCTTCAACCAGTTCGGTATCAAGGAAACCGGTATCGAAGGCTTCCGCACCGAAGTTCGCAAGAACATGGAGCGCGAGCTGCGTCAGGCCATCAAGTCCAAGGTCAAAAACCAGGTAATGGACGGCCTGCTGGCTGCCAACCCGATCGAAGTGCCAAAGGCCTTGCTGTCCAACGAAGTCGATCGCCTGCGCGTTCAAGCGGTTCAGCAGTTCGGTGGCAACATCAAGCCTGATCAACTGCCGGCCGAGCTGTTCGAAGAACAAGCCAAGCGCCGCGTTGTGCTGGGTCTGGTCGTGGCTGAAGTGGTCAAGCAGTTCGACCTCAAGCCTGACGAAGATCGCGTTCGCGAAATGATCCAGGAAATGGCCTCGGCCTACCAGGAGCCTGAGCAGGTTGTGTCCTGGTACTACAAGAACGACCAGCAACTGAACGAAGTACGTTCGGTTGTGCTGGAAGAACAAGTTGTGGATACTGTTCTGCAGAAGGCTAAGGTGACCGACAAAGCGGTCTCTTACGAAGAAGCAGTCAAACCGGCGGAAGCAGCACAAGCCGACTGATTGTCCAACTCGTTCGAAATACAACCATAAGCCAGCCTCGCGCTGGCTTATGCGTTTTCAAGACATGACTATTTGGGAGTAACTGCAGAGCATGTTCCGTAATTCCTATATTCAGCAGAACTCTGATATCCAGGCCGCTGGCGGCCTGGTCCCGATGGTTGTCGAGCAATCTGCTCGTGGCGAACGCGCCTATGACATCTACTCGCGCCTGCTCAAGGAACGAGTGATCTTTCTGGTCGGCCCTGTAGAGGACTACATGGCCAACCTGATCTGCGCGCAACTGCTGTTCCTTGAAGCGGAAAATCCGGACAAGGACATCCATCTTTACATTAACTCTCCGGGCGGTTCGGTAACGGCGGGCATGTCGATCTACGACACCATGCAGTTCATCAAGCCAAACGTTTCGACCACGTGCATCGGCCAAGCCTGCAGCATGGGCGCATTCCTGCTCACAGCAGGTGCCGAGGGCAAGCGTTACTGCCTGCCTAACTCGCGTGTGATGATTCACCAGCCACTGGGCGGTTTCCAGGGCCAGGCGTCGGACATCGAAATTCACGCCAAGGAAATCCTGTTTATTCGCGAGCGCCTCAACACGTTGATGGCCAAGCACAGCGGGCACACCCTGGAAGAAATCGAGCGCGACACCAACCGCGACAATTTCATGAGCGCTGAAGCGGCCCGTGAATATGGGTTGATCGACGCCGTGATCGAAAAGCGCCCCGCTTAATATAAGCTGCTCAAAATAGGGCTGGTCGGCATGTCCGACCACCGGCGGGCTTGAAAAAGCCCGCATAAGCCTTCATCTTGTGTTGCAAGCCTATCGGATTTGGATCGAACGAATGACTGACACCCGCAACGGCGAGGACAACGGCAAGCTGCTCTATTGCTCCTTCTGTGGCAAAAGCCAGCATGAAGTGCGCAAATTGATTGCCGGCCCCTCGGTGTTTATCTGCGACGAGTGCGTTGACCTGTGCAATGACATCATCCGCGAGGAGGTGCAGGAAGCACAGGCCGAGAGCAGCGCGCATAAATTGCCTTCGCCTAAAGAAATCAGCGGCATCCTTGATCAGTACGTGATTGGTCAAGAGCGTGCAAAGAAGGTTCTGGCCGTAGCGGTGTACAACCACTACAAGCGCTTGAACCAGCGTGACAAGAAAGGCGACGAAGTCGAACTCGGCAAGAGCAACATTTTGCTGATCGGCCCTACAGGCTCGGGTAAAACCCTGCTTGCAGAAACGCTCGCCCGCCTGTTGAACGTTCCTTTCACCATCGCCGACGCCACCACCCTGACCGAAGCCGGTTATGTGGGTGAAGACGTCGAGAACATCATTCAGAAGCTGCTGCAGAAGTGCGACTACGACGTAGAGAAGGCCCAGATGGGTATTGTCTACATCGACGAAATCGACAAGATTTCGCGCAAGTCCGACAACCCGTCGATCACCCGGGACGTTTCCGGTGAAGGCGTGCAGCAAGCCCTGTTGAAGCTGATCGAAGGCACGGTTGCTTCCGTACCGCCACAAGGCGGCCGCAAGCACCCGCAGCAGGAATTCCTTCAGGTTGACACGCGTAACATCCTGTTCATCTGTGGCGGTGCATTTTCGGGGCTGGAAAAGGTTATTCAGCAGCGTTCCACCCGTGGCGGCATCGGTTTCAGTGCAGAAGTGCGCAGCAAGGAAGAAGGCAAGAAGGTCGGCGAGTCCCTGCGTGAAGTCGAGCCTGACGATTTGGTCAAGTTCGGTCTGATCCCGGAATTCGTGGGTCGTCTGCCGGTCCTGGCCACGTTGGACGAGCTGGATGAGGCTGCTTTGATTCAGATCCTCACCGAGCCGAAAAACGCCCTGACCAAGCAATACGCCAAGTTGTTCGAGATGGAAGGTGTAGACCTCGAGTTCCGTACCGACGCACTCAAATCAGTGGCCAAGCGGGCACTGGAGCGCAAAACCGGTGCGCGTGGTTTGCGTTCGATCCTCGAAGGCGTGTTGCTCGACACCATGTACGAAATCCCCTCGCAGTCCGAGGTGAGTAAAGTGGTGATTGACGAAAGCGTTATCGAAGGTAAGTCCAAGCCACTGTATATCTACGAAAACAGTGAGCCGGCTGCCAAGGCTGCGCCAGACGCGTAAGCGTTTTGCAGTTGCAGTAATAGCAAGGGGCCTTTTGAGGCCCCTTGTTTTTTGGGGCTGTTTTTCAGGCTTGGGTTAAAATTCGCGTTTATTCATGCGTTTAACTGCTGGCATTGAGCTTGTTTTTTTTGCATGCAGCCCCCATCTTGGTTTCAAGTTATTTTTTCAACTGTCATAGAGGCGAAATCATGAAGACAACCATCGAATTGCCTCTCCTGCCGTTGCGTGATGTCGTCGTCTATCCGCACATGGTTATCCCGCTGTTCGTGGGGCGCGAGAAGTCTATCGAAGCCCTTGAGGCAGCGATGACGGGCGACAAGCAAATCCTGCTGTTGGCCCAAAAGAATCCGGCTGATGATGATCCAGGCGAAGACGCCCTGTATCGCGTCGGCACCATCGCCACTGTGCTGCAATTGCTCAAGCTGCCTGATGGCACCGTCAAGGTGCTGGTAGAAGGCGAGCAGCGCGGTGCTGTGGAGCGTTTCATGGAGGTGGATGGCCACCTGCGCGCCGAAGTGGCGCTGATCGACGAAGTCGAAGCCCCTGAGCGCGAATCTGAAGTGTTTGTACGCAGCCTGCTCTCGCAGTTTGAGCAGTATGTGCAGCTGGGTAAAAAAGTCCCGGCTGAAGTCCTGTCTTCGCTCAACAGCATTGATGAGCCAAGCCGCCTGGTCGACACCATGGCTGCGCACATGGCGCTGAAGATCGAGCAGAAGCAAGACATCCTCGAAATTATTGACCTGTCGGCGCGTGTTGAACACGTGCTGGCCTTGCTCGATGGCGAGATTGACCTGCTGCAGGTCGAAAAGCGCATTCGTGGTCGCGTCAAGAAACAAATGGAACGCAGCCAGCGCGAGTACTACCTGAATGAGCAGATGAAGGCCATTCAGAAGGAGCTTGGCGACAGCGAAGAAGGCCACAACGAAATCGAAGAGCTGAAAAAGCGCATCGATGCCGCTGGCCTGCCCAAAGATGCATTGGCCAAGGCCACTGCCGAGCTGAACAAGCTCAAGCAAATGTCGCCGATGTCGGCCGAAGCCACCGTGGTTCGCTCCTACATCGACTGGCTGGTGCAGGTGCCGTGGAAGGCGCAGACCAAAGTGCGCCTGGACTTGGCGCGCGCCGAAGACATTCTGGACGCCGATCACTACGGCCTCGAAGAAGTCAAAGAACGCATCCTCGAATACCTCGCCGTGCAAAAGCGCGTGAAGAAAATTCGTGGCCCGGTATTGTGCCTGGTCGGTCCTCCGGGTGTCGGTAAAACGTCCCTGGCTGAGTCCATCGCCAACGCGACTAATCGCAAATTTGTGCGCATGGCCCTCGGCGGTGTGCGTGATGAAGCTGAAATTCGCGGCCATCGCCGTACTTATATCGGTTCGATGCCGGGTAGATTGATTCAAAAGATGACAAAGGTGGGTGTGCGCAACCCGCTGTTCCTGCTCGATGAAATCGACAAAATGGGCAGCGACATGCGTGGCGACCCGGCGTCGGCGTTGCTCGAAGTGCTCGACCCTGAGCAGAACCACAATTTCAACGACCATTACCTGGAAGTCGACTACGACCTGTCCGACGTAATGTTCCTGTGCACCTCCAACTCGATGAACATTCCGCCAGCCTTGCTGGACCGGATGGAGGTGATTCGTCTGCCGGGTTACACCGAAGACGAGAAGATCAACATTGCGGTCAAATACCTCGCGCCCAAGCAGATTTCGGCCAACGGCCTGAAGAAGGGCGAGATCGAATTTGATCTCGAATCGATCCGTGACATCGTGCGTTATTACACCCGCGAGGCCGGTGTACGGGGCCTTGAGCGTCAGATCGCGAAAATTTGCCGCAAGGCGGTCAAAGAGCACGCGCTGGAAAAACGCTTCTCGGTGAAGGTGGTTGCCGACTCCCTGGAACACTTCCTCGGGGTGAAAAAATTCCGTTACGGGCTGGCTGAACAGCAGGATCAGGTAGGCCAGGTGACTGGCTTGGCGTGGACTCAGGTGGGTGGCGAATTGCTGACCATTGAAGCCGCTGTGATTCCGGGCAAAGGTCAGTTGATCAAGACCGGTTCACTCGGTGATGTGATGGTCGAATCGATCACTGCCGCGCAGACCGTGGTGCGCAGCCGTGCCAGAAGCCTGGGCATTCCCCTGGACTTCCACGAGAAGCACGACACCCACATCCATATGCCGGAAGGCGCGACGCCCAAAGACGGCCCTAGCGCTGGTGTAGGCATGTGCACGGCGCTGGTGTCGGCATTGACCGGCATTCCGGTGCGCGCCGATGTGGCGATGACCGGGGAAATTACCCTGCGTGGCCAGGTACTGGCCATTGGTGGCCTGAAAGAGAAACTGCTCGCGGCGCACCGGGGTGGAATCAAGACGGTGATCATTCCTGAAGAGAATGTTCGCGACTTGAAGGAAATTCCTGACAACATCAAGCAGGATCTTCAGATTAAACCGGTTAAATGGATTGACGAGGTCCTGCAAATTGCGCTGCAATACGCGCCGGAGCCCTTGCCGGATGTGGCTCCGGAGATAGTCGCCAAGGACGAAAAACGCGAGTCTGATTCGAAGGAAAGAATTAGCACGCATTAATGCGAATAAGCCTGGGAGCTTCCTTGACAGCTTTTTAGAGCCCTTGTTATAAAGCGGCTCTTAAGTGTCTGTAGGCCATTCAGCACTGGTTTTTGCTTTCACCAAAAAACTTAGAATCATACTCAATAGATATATAAGGGGACTTAGAGTGAACAAGTCGGAACTGATTGATGCTATCGCCGCATCCGCTGATATCCCGAAAGCTGCTGCTGGCCGTGCGCTGGACGCAGTAATCGAATCCGTCACTGGCGCTCTGAAGGCCGGCGACTCCGTAGTGCTGGTTGGCTTCGGTACTTTCTCTGTGACTGACCGCCCAGCGCGTACTGGCCGTAACCCACAGACTGGCAAAGCACTGCAAATCGCTGCTGCCAAAAAACCAGGTTTCAAAGCCGGTAAAGCCCTGAAAGAAGCCGTTAACTAAGCTTCGCTCAAGCCTTACTACCCGGGTCAGACGCAGGTCTGGCCTGGCAGCGGAGCGGCAGCTGACCCACGTATCCATTGGGTCGCCATGGCCTGGGGTGTTGGTTCAAACCCCCGTCCGCTCCGCCAGTTACGAGAAGGCGCATCCTCGGATGCGCCTTTCTTCTATCCGGACTCTACCCACGCTCCACGGTTGCCTAATTTTTGAAGATCAACCGTTTCTGGGGGACGCATGCTGCAGAATATCAGGGACAATTCACAAGGCTGGATTGCCAAGACCATTATCGGGATCATCGTCGCATTGATGGCGTTCACCGGTATCGAGGCCATTTTCCAGGCTTCGACCAATAACAAGCAGGACGTGGCCAAGGTTAACGGTGAAGAGATCACCCAACCCGAGTTGAGCCAGGCCGTCGACATGCAACGTCGCCAGCTGATGCAACAGCTTGGCAAGGATTTCGATGCTTCTTTGCTGGACGAAAAACTGCTGCACGATGCGGCCCTCAAGGGTCTGATCGATCGCAAGCTGTTGCTGCAAGGTGCGGCTGATTCGAAGTTCGGCTTCTCTGAAGCGGCGCTGGATCAAGTCATCCTGCAAACACCGGAATTCCAGGTGGACGGCAAATTCAACGCCGAACGCTTTGATCAGGTGATTCGTCAGTTGGGCTACAGCCGTCTGCAATTTCGTCAGATGCTGACTCAGGAAATGCTCATCGGCCAGGTTCGCGCAGGTATCGCCGGCAGCGGTTTTGTGACCGACGCCGAGGTACTGGCATTTGCCCGTCTGGAAAAACAGACGCGCGATTTTGCCACCGTCAACATCGAGGCCGACCCTGCGGCGGTGAAGCTCACCGACGACGAGGTCAAGGCTTACTACGATCAGCACGCCAAAGAGTTCATGACGCCGGACCAAGTGGTCATCGACTATCTGGAACTGAAGAAGTCTTCGTTCTTCGACCAGGTTACCGTCAAGGACGATGAGCTGCAGGCCGCCTATCAAAAGGAAACCGCCAACCTCGCTGAACAGCGTCGCGCCGCGCACATTCTGATTGAAGTCAACGACAAGGTGACCGAGGCGCAAGCCAAGGCCAAGATCGAAGACATCCAGGCACGCCTGGCCAAAGGTGAGAAGTTCGAAGCGCTGGCTAAAGAGTTTTCGCAGGACCCTGGCTCCGCCAACAATGGCGGTGACCTTGGTTTCGCGGGGCCTGGCGTTTATGACCCGGACTTTGAAACGGCCTTGTACGCGTTGAACAAAGACCAGGTTTCGGCGCCGGTGCGCACGACCTTCGGTTGGCACCTGATCAAGCTGTTGGGCGTTGAAGCACCGCAAGTGCCGTCGTTCGCCAGCCTGAAAGACAAGCTGACGCGTGAGCTCAAGACTCAGCAGGTTGAGCAGCGCTTTGTCGAAGCGACCAAGCAATTGGAAGATGCGGCATTCGAAGCGTCCGACCTGGCCCAGCCGGCGTCCGACCTCAAGCTGACCGTGCACACCTCCGCGCCATTCGGCCGTGAAGGTGGCGAAGGTGTTGCGGCCAACCGTGCCGTGGTCACTGCTGCGTTCAGCCCGGAAGTGCTGGATGAGGGTGCCAACAGCAGCGCCCTTGAGCTGGACCCGGAAACCATCATCGTGCTGCGTGCCAAAGAGCATCTGAAACCTGCGCAACTGCCACTCGAAAGTGTCTCGGCGGCGATTCGTGCACAGATGACCAAAGAGCGCGCGAGCGTGGCGGCCAAGGCGCATGCTGACGAGTTGATCGCCAGCCTGCGTGATGGCAAAACCGCGCTGAACCAGCCAATAGATGGCCAGGCGTGGAAGGTCACTGAAGCGGCTACCCGTAGCCAGGAAGCGATTGAGCCGGCTGTGCTGCAAGCCCTGTTCCGCATGCCCAAGCCTGCGGCCAAGGACAAGCCGACCTTCACCACGGTAACCCTGGCTGACGGTAGCCTGGTGATCGTGCGCTTGAACGGTGTCAACGAAGCGGCTGCGCCTACCGACGAAGAAAAGGCGCAATACCGCCGCTTCCTCGCGTCGCGTATTGGCCAGCAAGACTTCGCTGCCTACCGCAAGCAGTTGGAAGCCAAGGCTGAGATCAAGAAGTTCTGATGCGGCGTTGAATAAAAAGCCCCCGGTCTGAAAGGACCGGGGGCTTTTTTTTAGCGGCGATTCAGGCTGCCAGCCAAGGCGAGCAGCATCAGTAGGGCAACCGCCCACGCAAATGCTCCGACGCCCCAGCCTTGAAGCAACACACCCCCCGCCAACCCGCCCCCGGCTATGCCCAGGTTCCACACCGTCACCAGCATCGACTGCGCAGTATCCGCCGACGCGCCCGCCGCCTTGGCCAGTGCCGTTTGAAGCAGGGCCGCGAGGCCGCCGAATGCCAAACCCCACACGGCGACAGCGCTGTAGATGACGGCTGGCGAATCTGCCCAGAACCCCAGCGCCAAGGCGATCAGGCCAAACAGGGCGCAGCTGATCACCAGCAACGCGTGCAACCACCGATCAATCAACGCCCCCACCAGCCAGATGCTCAGCAGCGCCGCTAGCCCAAACACCAACAGCACGCGGTCGATGTCGGCGGCAAGCCCGGCGGGCGCCAACAAGGGCGCGATGTAGGTGTAGAGAATGTTGTGGGCCAGCACGTAGGTGAGGGTCACCCACAGCACCGGGCGGATGCCTGGCAAGCTCAGCACTTGGCGTAGCCCCAAGCGTGTTTTGCTGTGTTCGCCGGCAAAATCCGGGAGCTGCCAGCGCGCCCATATCAATAGCAACAGCGTCAGGCCGGTCATGCTCGCAAAGCTTAGGCGCCAGCCAACCACGCTGCCGAGGAAGGTGCCTGCCGGTACGCCGAGCGACAATGCCAACGGTGCGCCGAGCATCGCCACGGCAATCGCCCGGCCTTGCAAGTGCGGGGCAACCATGCGGCTGGCATACCCCGCCATCAACGCCCACAGCAGCCCGGCGAATACTCCGGCGAGAAAGCGTGCCACCAGGGTCAGCCCGTAATGGCTGGAAAACGCCGTGACGCTGTTGACCAAGGCAAAGCCGCCGATGGCAATCAGCAACAGCGGGCGCCGCCGCCAGCCTCGCGTCAAGACGGTGAGCGGGATTGCCGCGAGCAATGAACCCAGCGCGTACAGGGTGACGAGTTGGCCTGCCAGTGCCGGTGAAACGCCTAACCCGGCGCTCATCTGCGGCAGCAGCCCGGCCGGCATGGTTTCGGTGAGGATGGTGATAAAGCCGGCTGAGGCTAACGCCAGCAGGCCGCCTAAAGGCAGTACGTCTCGCCGGGTTGCCGAGGGGCAATCGTTTATTGCGGGGCTGTTGTTCATCGCGCTGTGTCCATGCAAAAGGGCCAGATCGCAGAGTAGGGCGCTGTGCGCTGCGGAAAAACAGGCTAAGGTTCCGAACTTATCGGACGTAATTGTCCGCAATCTTTAAAGGTCAGGTCATGGACAGTTTGGGCAGTCTTGAGGTATTCGTGCAGGCCGCAGAGGCGCGCAGTTTCACCGTCGCTGGCCGGGTACTGGGGGTTTCCTCGTCGGCCGTGGGCAAAAGCATTGCGCGCACCGAGGAGCGCTTGGGCGTGCGCTTGTTTCACCGCAACACGCGCAGCGTCACGCTGACCAGCGAAGGCGCGCAGTTTCTTGAGCGCGTGCGGCGGATTCTGGCTGAGGTCGAGGCCGCCGAGCAGGAGCTGACCGAGGCGGGCGCTACGCCGCGTGGCAAGTTGCGCATCAGCCTGCCGCACGTGCGCGGGCTGCTGATGCCGGTGCTCAGCGACTTTATGCGCGCCTACCCGGAGATCGAGCTGGATGTGGATTTTTCGGACCGCATGGTCGATGTGATCGAGGAAGGCTTCGATGCGGTGATTCGCACCGGCAAGCCGGAAGACTCGCGCCTGATGGCGCGTCACTTGGGGCATTTTCGCTTGGTGCTGGTCGGCACCGCGGAATACTTCGCCCTCCACGGCACCCCGCAACAGCCCCAGGACTTGAGCGGCCACGCCTGCCTGCGGCATAAATTCTGTGCCACCGGCAAGCTTGAACCCTGGCCGTTGCGCCACGTACCGGGCGTGGCCGAGCCGGTGTTGCGCACGCCGCTGGTCAGCAGCACCATTGAATCCCTTAACCAGGCGGTGCACGAAGGCTTGGGCATCGCCTGCCTGCCCGACTTCATGGTCGACCAGGCGGTACGTCAAGGGCGCTTGCAACGCGTGTTGGACGACTGCCTTGAACACCGTGGCAGCTTCTGGCTGTTATGGCCGTCAAGTCGGCATGCCTCGGCCAAACTGCGCGTGTTTATTGACCATATGTGTACTGAGCTGTTTCCTGAAGCGGCCGCGCTATAAGCCTGTGACGTTTTACCGACAGGAATGCGCGCGCCAACCGCCCGTTATGTTGCACAATACCGTCCGGACTGTTTTCCTCAGGATTTTCGATGTCGACATCATTTCACTTGCGTAGCCTCGGGTTGGCGCTGGTGCTGGCGGGCGCTGCGGGCTGCTCGTCACCCAAGACCGCTATTTATGAACATGAGGCTTTCGACGACTCCGGCACGTTCTCGCGTGATTACCCGGTCACCGATGTGGCTGCGTGCGAAGCAGCACGGCGTGCGCTGTTGAGCCAGGGTTACATCATTACCAGCAGCGATCCGAAGCTGGTAGTGGGTAACAAGAGCTTCCAGCAAACCGGCGAGACGCATCTGCAAATCAGTTTCAACGTGGTGTGTGCCGATGACGGCAAAGGCAACAATCACTCGACGATTTTTGCCAACGCCTTGCAGGACCGTTACGCGCTGAAGAAGGTCAACAACTCGGCGAGTGTCGGGGTAGGTGTGTTGGGTTCGTTGTCGATGCCGATTGGCTCCACCGATGACTCAATGGTCAAGGTGGCGAGTGAGACAGTCTCGGCGCCGAAGTTCTATGACCGTTACTTTGCGCTGGTGGATGTGTTCCTGCCGCAGGAAGTGAAGAAGGCTGCGCATATCCCGGAAACGCCGAAAGCTGAACTGGGCGTGCCGGAACCCAAGGCGGCTGCGGCTGCCGAGAAGGTCGAAGCGCCCAAGCAAGAACCGGCAGCACCGGCGTCGTCGGAGCCGATTGCACCGCCACCCGAGGCGGCGCCGATTGCGCCACAGGCGCAACCCGCTACTGAGCCGGCGCCTGCATCAGCCCCTGCATCAGCGCCTGACTCATCACTGCAGCCAAGCCCGCAGCCAACCCCTGAGCCCGCGCCGGCTGCGACCAACCCGGCACTGCCGGCGCCGACCGAGGCGATTCCTCCGCTGCCAAACGCTGCGCAGTAATCCATTCCGCTACGGGGTTCGCTTTAACAGCGTTGATCCCGTAGCGGCTGCTTGCCCCGTCCGTAAATCCTGGTGCTAAATCGTTACAACGCTGCTACGTTTAATGTTGGAGTGCAGAAACGTCATGACGCGGACTTTTTTTCGTCATCACGGCACTTTAGGCTGGCTGTGCAGGTCATTAATTGACAGCCGCTTCAACCCAACAAGGAGTACACCATGGACGAATACCAAGAAGAACTGCTGGAGTACCAGGCCTTTGAACTGGACCCACTGGACCCGGCCGACGACGCAACCGAGCTGTAACACCGACTTCAGGCGGAATGCCGCTGACTGCGGCGAAATTCCCCTGGGGTCTGGTTGTTCCACCGCCTGAAGGCCCGTTGAAATGCCTGGGCTGAGGCAAAACCGAGCAAGTAAGCGATCTCGCCGAAGGCCAATTCCGTGTCGCGGATGTAGGTCATGGCCAAATCGCGGCGGGTATCGTTAAGAATCGCGCGGAACTGAGTGCCTTCTTCGGCCAGTTTGCGGCGCAGCGTCCAGGTGGGCAGCTTCAAGCGTGACGCCACTTCTTCCAGGTCGGGTTCCCGGCCGCCATTGAGCATCGGCCCCAGCAAGCGGGTAATGCGCTCGCGCAGGCTGCGGGTGCGGGTCAGTTGTTCCAATTCGCGTTCACACAACTTCAGCAACAGCTGCCAGGTGCTCGGGCAATGCTGCGGGTTACGCATGGCCAGGGTTTGCTGGTTGAGGCGCAGTTGGTTGGCCTCGGCGCCAAAGTGGATCGGGTTGTCACCCAACACGCTGTACTGCGCGCTGTAACCCGGCGCGTCGAACTCGATGTCGATGCGTTGTGCCTGCACGGTTTGCTGAGCCAGGCTGGACAATTGCTGCAGCCAACCGGCGATTATCGAATCCACCACAAAACGGTTGTAAGCGTTGTACGGGCTAATCGAATAAAACCGCAGCCAGGCGCCGTCGGCATCTTCATGAAAACTCGACTGCCCGCGATAGTTCGAGCCGTACAGCGCTTCAAAGCGGGTCAGCGTGCGCGCGGCTTCACGCACGTTAGGCGCTTGTGCGGCGGTCACGCCGGCCAAACCGGCCTGGCTTAAACGGCTGAACTGGCCCATGCGCAGGCCCAGGCCCGGGTCGCCGGTCAGTTGGATAGCGGCATGGCCGAGGCGCATGTAGCGCGGGATCGACAAGCGTGCGCCGGCTTCGGCGAGGCGTGCCGGGTCAAGGCCGTATTGCAGCAGCAGCGGTTGCGGGTCGAGGCCGTGGCTGTGAATCGCGTCGGCCAGTGTGTGCACGAAGGCCACTGACAGGTCGCCAAGGCGCACCGGCTTCAAGGCGCTACAGCCAGATATTCAGCAAGCGCGCGCCATGGGCATCGCGGTCGGCAGAAATTTGCCCGTTGCTGCTGAGAAAACTCTGCCCGGCGGTGCCCAAGTCCCAGAACTGCCCACGCAGGAACACGCTCATGCCGGCGGCGGCTTGGCTGATCGGCTGTTGGCTGATCAGCGTGAGGCGGTGCCAGGCGTCGCCCTCGCTGAGTTCTTCGGGCTTGAGGCTGATTTCCGTCGGCGTCGAGACGCTTTTGAAACCGCGCCATGGGCGGTCCCACGTGTCGCGGCCGGTCACGAAGGCGGGCACGGCGACCAGTTGCGCACCTTGCTCGTTGAGTTTGCGGTAGTTGTCCGGGTACCAGCTGTCGCTGCCGATCAGAATGCCCAGGCGCCCAGCGGGCGTATCGACCACGCTGACGAGGTTTTCGTCACCCGGCTCGATAAACTCGCGCTCATCGTAGATCGGGTAGAACTGACGCTGTGGCTGGCCGACGGCCAGGCCGTCCGCAGCAAACACCACGCTGGCGTTGTACAGCGCGCCGTCGCCGATCTGCAATTGGCCCTGGCTGACGCTCGGGTTGGGCAGGGTGATGGAGCCGGCCACCACGGTTACGCCAAACTCTTTGGCCAGGCCACCGAACAGCACCTGATAGTCGCGGGCCATGCCGCGGGCTTTCATGCGCAGGTACGCGTCGTCCATGCGGTTACCGCCCGTGGCGCTGAGCCAGGCGCGTGCGAATTGCAGCGGGTTGCTGGCCGACAGCCAGTTCATCGCATCCTTGAGGTGCACGGCCTGATACAGCTGGTTTTTTTCGCCGCTGAGCATCAGCCATGTGCCGATGTGTTCCGGCAGCACGACCACCGTCTTTTGATTGATCAGCCCTTGCTCGCGGGCTTTTTGCAGGTACGCCGCGAGCTTCAAGTGCAGGCGTTCGAGGCTCTGGTAGTCGGCGGGGAACAGCTCCGGCTGGATGCCGAGCAAGTTGCCGCGATCGGCAGGCTCGCCTTCGTTGACGGCCAGGGTGATGCGCAGGTCCGACAGGTAATGCGCCACGGGGCGCTCCTGGGTCCAGACCAGATACGCGGCGACGGCGGCAACCAGGGCCATGGAGACGGTGAACGCTAGAAGTTTACGCATGGGGCAACAGACAACAGACCGTGTGTAGGGTTCGCCGACTAGGGTAGGGCGCCTGCACTCGCTTGCCAAGCGTCGCTGTGCATTCTGATCAATAAGTTGTCAGTTTCAGTCATTGAGCCGTAGTCCTTCGACTCTTAGTCTGTGGGCATAAACCGATGGCATGCCATTTGAGCGCGCCACGCCCCGTGATGATCCGTTGTGGAGCTGTACCATGACCGCTGCTGCTTACCCGCACCTGCTGGCCCCGTTGGACTTGGGTTTCACCACCTTGCGCAACCGCACCCTGATGGGTTCGATGCACACCGGCCTTGAAGAAAAACCCGGCGGTTTCGAGCGCATGGCGGCGTATTTTGCCGAGCGCGCACGCGGTGGCGTTGGCCTGATGGTGACGGGTGGTATTGGCCCGAATGACGAGGGCGGGGTGTACGCCGGTGCAGCCAAGCTGACCACCGACGAAGAAGCGCAACAGCACAAGATCGTGACCCAGGCGGTGCATGCAGCGGGCGGCAAAATCTGCATGCAAATCCTCCACGCCGGGCGTTATGCCTACAGCCCCAAGCAGGTCGCACCGAGCGCGATTCAGGCGCCGATCAACCCGTTCAAGCCCAAGGCGCTGGACGAGGAGGGCATTCAGAAGCAGATCGAGGATTTCGTCACCTGCTCGCTGCTGGCCCAGGTCGCCGAGTACGACGGCGTCGAGATCATGGGCTCTGAAGGCTACTTTATTAACCAGTTCCTCGCCGCGCATACCAACCACCGCACCGACCGTTGGGGTGGCAGCTACGAAAATCGCATGCGCCTGGCAGTCGACATCGTGCGCCGTGTGCGTGAAGCGGTCGGCCCGAATTTCATCATTATTTTCCGCCTGTCGATGCTCGACCTGGTGGAAGGCGGCAGCAGTTGGGAAGAAATCGTGCAGTTGGCCAAGGCGATCGAGCAGGCCGGTGCGACCCTTATCAATACCGGCATTGGCTGGCACGAAGCGCGTATCCCGACCATTGCAACCAAAGTGCCGCGCGGCGCGTTCAGTAAAGTCACCGCCAAACTGCGCGGTGCGGTGCAGATTCCGCTGATCACCACCAACCGCATCAACACCCCGGAAATCGCCGAGCAGATCCTCGCCGAAGGCGATGCCGACATGGTCTCGATGGCGCGGCCGTTTCTCGCCGACCCGGACTTCGTCAACAAGGCGGCAGCCGGCCGTGCGGATGAAATCAACACCTGCATCGGCTGCAACCAAGCCTGCCTGGACCATACGTTTGGCGGCAAACTGACCACCTGCCTGGTCAACCCGCGCGCGTGTTACGAAACCGAGCTTAATTACCTGCCAGTCAAACAGATCAAAAAAATCGCCGTGGTTGGCGCCGGTCCAGCGGGCCTGGCGGCAGCCACCGTGGCGGCTGAGCGCGGCCACCAGGTGACGCTGTTCGACTCCGCCAGCGAGATCGGCGGCCAGTTCAATATCGCCAAGCGCGTACCGGGCAAAGAGGAGTTTTTCGAGACCCTGCGTTACTTCAATCGCAAGTTGCAGACCACGCATGTCGAGCTGTGCCTCAACACCCGTGTAGATGTGGCGCAACTGGCGGAGGGCGGTTACGACGAGATCATCCTGGCCACCGGCATCGCGCCGCGTACCCCGGCGATACCGGGTATCGACAGTGCCAAGGTGCTGAGCTACCTGGACGTGATCCTTGAGCGCAAGCCGGTGGGCAAGCGTGTGGCGGTGATCGGCGCGGGCGGCATCGGCTTTGACGTTTCCGAGTTCCTGGTGCATCAGGGCGTGTCCACCAGCCTGGACCGCGAGGCGTTCTGGAAAGAGTGGGGCATCGATACCCAGTTGCAAGCGCGTGGCGGCGTTGCCGGTATCACCCCTCAACCGCATGCGCCGGCGCGTGAGGTGTTCCTGCTGCAGCGCAAGGCCTCCAAGGTCGGCGACGGCCTGGGCAAGACCACCGGCTGGATTCATCGCACCGGCCTTAAGAACAAGCAGGTGCAGATGCTCAACGGCGTTGAATACCTGAAAATCGACGAGGCAGGCCTGCACATCCGCATCGGCGCCGAGGGTGAGCCGCGGGTGCTGGCAGTCGACAACATTGTCATCTGCGCAGGCCAGGACCCGTTGCGCGAACTGCACGACGGCCTGCTCGCCGCCGGCCAGAACGTGCACCTTATAGGCGGCGCCGATGTGGCGGCTGAGCTGGATGCCAAGCGTGCCATCAACCAGGGCTCGCGCCTCGCCGCCGAGCTGTAAAAACACGCCTGGGGCGGTGGTAGACTAGCGCCCCTTTTTGCACACAGCTGCGCTCGCGTTATGGGTCCTTTCGACTGGCTGCCCCTCGCTCCCCTTGAACCGTTGCAGCTGGATTGGCTGAACGGCGTCGAGGTGGCCGTGCTGCGTCTGGACCGCATCGACCCGCTGATCAGCGGCAACAAATGGTTCAAGCTCACCGAGCATCTGGCACAGGCGCAGATCGCCGGTGCCAGCGGCGTCATCAGCCTCGGCGGTGCGCACTCCAACCACCTGCACGCGTTGGCGGCCGCCGGTAAACGCTTTGGGTTCACCACGGTCGGCCTGTTACGCGGGCATCCTCAAGACACGCCGACGGTGCTCGACTTGAAAGCGTTCGGCATGCAGCTGCATTGGCTGGGGTATGGCGGCTATCGTGCGCGGCATGAGGCGGATTTTTGGCTGCCTTGGCGTGAGCAGTATCCCGCACTGCACCCCGTGCCCGAAGGCGGTGGCGGCATCGAAGGGGCATTCGGTTGCGCAGTGCTGCTGGAGCAGGTGCGCACGCAACTCGGCAGCCTTGGCTGGGACGATTATGACGCCTGGTGGTTGGCGGCGGGCACGGGTACCACGCTGGCTGGGTTGGCACTGGCGGAGGCGGGCGCGCATGCAGTGTTTGGCGCCTTGGCGGTGCCGGATGATCATGGCGTAGCGCAAAACGTGCAGGCTATTGTGCCGGGCGGTTATGAACTGGTGGATGCCAGCCGAGGCGGTTTTGCCAAGGTTGATCCGCAGTTGCTCGACTTTATCCACGCTACCGAACAAGCCTGTGGTGTGCCGCTGGAGCCGATTTACACCGGCAAAGCCTTGTTGGCCTTGAAGCAACAGATTGAGGCTGGACGCTTCGGCCCTGGCACGCGGTTGATCTTTGTGCACACCGGGGGCCTGCAAGGCCGCCGAGGCTTCAGCGCCTAGTGTGTGGGAGCGGGCTTGCTCGCGATGCACGCACCTCGGACCATCAGGCATACCGAGTTGAGGCCATCGCGAGCAAGCCCGCTCCTATCAAACTACAAATAACCTATTGTTTTTGCTATTAAAATTTATTTGGGCTTGTGACTTTGGTCTTGGGTGCATATCCGTTACTGAGTTTATGGCTTATATCGGCTCCGCTCTTACAGCGGGTCACTTTTGAAAAGCCGGAAGCCGGCCCAGTCAAAAGTAACCAAAACGCTCTTGCCCCACTACTCGGCACCTCGCTGTGGCTCGGTGTGCCCTCACTCCGTAATATCTGCGTTCGGCCATCGTGGTTTAACGGGGTGCCTTAGATCAAGATCAAAATCACAAGCAGGCGGCCCGAAAGCCGACCCAATCCCCCAAGCAGAACTCGGTCAAACTGTGGGAGGGGGCTTGCTCCCGATGGCGGTGGGTCAGTCAATTCATGTATCAACTGTAAAACTGCTATCGGGAGCAAGCCCCCTCCCACAGAAAGCAAAAAAAGCAGATCTGCTGTGTATGCAAGCCGCCTTTGATCTGCTTCAACCACTCAGGTCGGTTTTAAGTCAGCGCCTGCCGGGCATCATCCGCAACGCGGTGTTATCGCGCAGGATGTAGTGGTGCGCAAGCCCCGCCAATGCATGCAGCCCGATCAGCCAATAACCGGTATTGCCAAACAGCACGTGCCAGCCTTCGATCTCCTTGGCCAGGGCTTTGTTTTCAGCGATTAACGGCGGCAACTCAATGCCGTAGAACATCACCGAATGGCCCTCGGCGCTGACGATCAGCCAACCCGCAATCGGCATGCCGATCATCAACGCATACAGCGCAACGTGCATCAGCGTCGCCAACAGGCTCTGCCAGCGCGGCGGTGCGGGCACGATCTTCGGCGCAACGCCCATGCTGCGGGCGAACAGGCGCAGCCATACCAGCACGAATACGCTGAGGCCGAACATGAAGTGCATTTCGACGATCAACGTTCGCGCGCCACTGCCTTTGGGGAATTGGCCGCGTAACTCTATGCAGGCGTAAACCACCGCCAGCAGCACCACCATCAACCAGTGCAGCGCAATCGACATGGTGCTGTAGCGGGTATCGGAGTTTTTCCACGGCATTGCTGGTTCCTCACTCATCAGGGCAAACCTCCGTTCTTTGGCGACGGAGTGCTTTTACTGTATGCCGGTTTTGAGCGGTTTGCTTGGTGTAAATGCCGCTGTTTTGACCTCTATCAGTGGCTTTGCGGCATTTCACCGCGCGCCAGGCGCTGGTTGATGTCGGTGATAACCGCAGGCAGGTCGGTAAGGGTGTCGATCAGGTAGTGCGGGCGCGAGCCTTCGAACAGCGCGTGGATGCGTTCGCGCTCGCTGGCCAGCGTGCGGCTGTCCAACGCGCGAAATTGTTCGTAGGTCAGGCCCAGCGCGTTGCCTGAGCAGGTCAGCGCGACGGTCCACATGCCGGCGCGGCGGCCTTCGAGAATGCCCGGCACGGTGTCGTCTACCTTCACGCAGGCTGCCACGTCATCAATGCCCAGCGCGATCACGTTGGCCAGTGCTTGCGCAGGCCATGGGCGGCCATTCGGCACCTCGTCAGTGGCAACCACGTGGTCGGCGACGTAGCCGTTGCTGGCGGCCAGCGCGACGACTTTGTCCATCACTTGCTTGGGGTAGCCGGAGCAGGAGCCGACCTTGATGCCTTGCACGCGCAGGTGCGCAATGGTGTCGAGCGCGCCGGGGATCAAGGCGGAGTGCTCGGCGATTTTTTCGATTTGCAGCGGCATGAAGCGTTGGTAGATGGCGGTGACGTCATCATCTGTCGGCGTGCGGCCAACCGCTGCGCGGTAACGCTCGGCCACTTGCGGCTGATTGCAGAGGGTGCGGATATGCTCCCACTTGCCCATGCCCATCGGCCCACGGGCTTCTTCGATGGAGACCTGCACGCCGAACTCGGCAAAGGCTTCGACAAAGATCTGCGTCGGCGCGAAAGAGCCGAAGTCGACCACGGTGCCGGCCCAATCGAGGATCACGGCCTGCAAGGTGTTGGGGGTGTGATAGTTCATGCTTGGGCTCCTGAAGGTGAAAGGTTGACGCCCATCGCGCGCAGCACGTGCGCAATGGCGGTGACGGCGGCGTGCATATCGGTTGCGTCGACATGGCCGATGCAGCCCACGCGGAAGGTTTCTACGGTGGTCAATTTTCCGGGGTAAAGGATGAAACCCTTGGCCTTGACGCCCTCATAAAACGCCTTGAACTGGTAGCGCGGGTCTTGCGGGGCGTGGAAGGTCACGATGATCGGTGCCTGAATCGCCGCCGGCAAAAAGCTGCGCAGGCCCAATTCGGCCATGCCATCGAGCAGCGCCTGGCAGTTGAGCGTGTAGCGTTGATGGCGCGCGGGCAAGCCGCCTTCTTCGTGGTATTGCAGCAGCGCTTCGTGCAGGGCCGCGACCACGTGGGTCGGCGGGGTGAAACGCCATTGGCCGGTTTTGGCCATGTAGCTGTGCTGGTCGAACAGGTCCAGCGCCAGCGAGTGGCAATTGCCTTGGGCGGCCGCCAGCGCGTGTTTTTCGGCAAACACAAAACCTGCGCCCGGCACACCTTCCAGGCACTTGCCCGAGGCGGCAATCAACGCGTCGAACGGCACTTGGCGGGCATCTATGGGCAGCGCGCCGAAGGAGCTCATGGCGTCGATGATCAAACGCTTGCCGTGCTGTTTAACCACGTCGGCGATGTGCGCCAGCGGGTTGAGAATGCCGGTGCTGGTTTCGCAATGAATCAGCGCGACGTGGGTGATCGTCGGGTCGGCGTGCAGCAGGCGGTCGACGTCGGCCGCGCTGGCAGGCTGGTCTTCGGCGGTCTCGAACGGGCTGAAAGGGCGGCCGAGCACTTCGCAAATCTTCGCCAGCCGTTTGCCGTACGCGCCGTTGATCAGCACCAGCACTTTGCCGTCACGCGGGACCAGCGTGCCGATGGCTGCTTCGACCGCAAACGTGCCGCTGCCTTGCAAGGGTACGCAGTGGTGGCTGTCGGCGCCGTTGATGATCGCCAGCAGTTGCGCGCAGACACTCGCGGTGAGCTGGTTAAAACGGTCATCCCATGAACCCCAGTCCACCTTCATCGCCCGGCGCGTGCGCGCAGACGTGGTCAAGGGGCCGGGTGTGAGCAGGATGGGCGCGACGGTGTTCATCTCAGGTCCTCGCATGCGATGGGGGTGAAGCTACGGCGCCTAAATTGCAGTTTGGCTTGTCATCAATCAAATTGTTTGTTGTTATGCGAGCTATCAGTGAGGCCGATAGCTATGAATTTGTTCCAACTGCGTGCATTTGATGCGGTGGCCCGCGAGGGCAGCTTTACGCGGGCGGCGGCGCGGCTGTTCATCAGCCAGCCGGCCGTGACCGGGCATATCAAGGCCCTAGAAGAGCACTACCAGATTGCGCTGTTGCGTCGTACTGCGCGGCGGGTGGAGTTGACCGAGGAAGGCACCCGCCTGGCGGCCATCACCCGGGCGATTTTTGGCTTGGTGGACGAAGCGCAGACCTTGCTGGAAGCCAATCGCCAATTGCTCACCGGGCGCCTTGAAGTCGCCGCAGACGGCCCGCACCTGGTGATGCCGATGATCGCCAGCCTGCGCGCGCGCTACCCCGGCATTACCGTGAACCTGCGGTTGGGTAACGCTCAGGAAACCCTCGCTGCGTTGTTGTCCGAACACGCGGATGTGGCGGTGCTGACCGAGGTGGAGCCGCGCACTGGCTTGCACCTGCAGCCGCTTGAACAATCGCGGCTGTGCGCCTTGGTGCCGGCCGGGCACCCGTGGCTGGCCGACCCGGCGGGCATTCGCCTGGCGCAATTGCACGAGGTGATCATGGTGCTGCGCGAACCCGGCTCCATCACCCGGCGCACCTTCGATAACGCCTGCGCCATGGCGCATGTGCAGCCCAAGGTGTTGCTGGAACTCGACAGCCGCGAGGCGGTGACCGAAGCCGTCGCCGCTGAGCTGGGCGTAGGCGTGGTGTCGTCAATCGAGGTCAGCCGCGACCCGCGGGTGCACGCGATTCCTTTGCACGGCGATGGGCTGGTCAACCGGCACATGCTCGGTTGCCTGCAGCGACGCCGCTCATTGCGCTTGATCCAGGCGTTTTTCGAGTTGGCGTCGTGACGGTTTTTTGCTGGAACGATTTTTTTTTGCCCTATAAACTCTGCCGCCAAAGCGCCGGCCAGTAGACGTCTCGGCGCCATGCATATGAAGAGAGTGAGTCATGGGCGCACAGTGGAAAGTCAAACATAAAGAAGCGGCATCGAATGCCAAGGGCAAAATCTTTGGCAAGTTGGTAAAAGAAATCACCATCGCCGCCCGCAATGGTGCCGACACTGCAACCAACGCCCACTTGCGTCTGGTCGTGGAGCAGGCCAAAAAGGCCTCGATGCCCAAGGAAACTCTGGAGCGCGCGATCAAGAAAGGCGCCGGTCTGTTGGGTGAAACCGTGCAGTACCACCGCGTGACCTACGAAGGGTTCGCCCCGCACCAGGTACCGTTGATCGTCGAGTGCGTGACCGACAACATCAACCGTACCGTGGCGGAGATCCGCGTGGCGTTCCGCAAGGGCCAGTTGGGTGCTTCCGGCTCGGTGGCCTGGGACTTTAACCATGTCGGTCTGATCGAAGCGTCGCCGGACACCCCGGACGCCGACCCTGAGATGGCCGCCATCGAAGCTGGCGCTCAGGATTTTGAAGAGGGTGAAGAGGAGGGCACCAGCCTGTTTATTACCGAGACTACAGACTTGGACGCTGTGCAAAAATCACTGCCGGAGCAGGGGTTTACCGTGTTGTCGGCCAAGCTTGGCTACATTGCGAAGAACCCGGTGAGCGGGTTGACCGATGAGCAGATGGCCGAGGTTGAAGCCTTTTTGGAAGGTTTGGACAACCACGATGACGTGCAGGATATGTTTGTTGGCCTGGCTGGGTAAGCGTACATATCCGGTGTTTGGGTTAGGGCTTGTATGGGTTCCGCCCTTACGGCGGGTCACTTTTGAAAGGACCCAAAAGTAACCAAAAGGTCCTCGCCCCACCACTCGGTGCCTCGCTTAGGCTCGGCATGCCCGCTGTCACTTTTGAAAGGACCCAAAAGTAACCAAAAGGTCCTCGCCCCACCACTCGGTGCCTCGCTTAGGCTCGGCATGCCCGCCCGCAGGCTTGAATCCGTGGGCCGCCGCGATGGGCCATCCTTGGCCCAGCGCGGCTAACCCGGCG